>JAYEFH010000377.1:0-7370 GCA_034658555.1 Thermodesulfobacteriota bacterium
ATTGATATACGTATAACGTATATCAATGGTGATGCAGGAAAGCAATATAGAAATACATATAAAATTAAAAGTTTAGCCATGCAAAGGTGAAAAGGATGAATTACTTTGAATGTTTCTGCTTCATCGTTGGTTAAGAGTGCATTTGACAATACACTCAAAGGATCTGATACCGGACTACGAACTCCTGAAGGCCGAGTGCGATGGTTCCAGTCCCGAAAAAGATCTCGACTTTCGTGTTAGTGAGAATGCCGTATTCGGCAGCCTGTTTTTACAACGGGCCTTCTGATTTGCCCTTGGTCCTGACTCCTTCTGATGGTCAGTTGGAGTCAGACAATTCGAGGATAGACTGAGACTCTTTTGTATCTCTCAGTGTCAGGAAATTGTTGATGAAAGTGTTTGACAAGGACACTTTATCCTGTCATGGATCATATCAATAATTTGTCTTTTATCTAATGACCAGTCAGGGACCACCAGCTCATTCCTGGGAGGATCTCCCGTGAGCCTTTGGATAACAGTGCCTTTGGGAAGGGTCGCAAGGGCCCATGCAACCATTTCTACATAATTTTCCTGTGTAATGGGTTTATAATTACCGGCCCTGTAGAGCCTGTTAAGCTCAGTATTTTTCACAATGTACAGATGATGGAACTTAATTCCCTCTACCTGGATGTCCGACAGGAGCCTGATGGTGTCTTCCATCTGGCTGCGGTCTTCCCCAGGCAATCCAAAGATGACATGCGCGCATGTCATCAGGCCGTATTTTTTTGAACTTTCAACGGCCCGGACGAAATCAGACACTGTATGTTTTCTGTTGATCCTGGCAAGTGTGGTATCAGAGGCACTCTGAAGTCCATATTCCATCCAGACCATGCGCCCTTTACCAAGACGTGAAATCAGCTCCAGACGCTCTTTATCCACGCAATCCGGGCGGGTGCCGATAGAAAGCCCCACCACCTCAGGCCCAACAAGGGCCTGTGTGTAAACCGCCTCAAGCCTTTCAACCGGACCATAAGTGTTGCAGAAAGACTGAAAGTAGGCAATAAATTTTCTGGCACTGTAGCGTCTGACGGCCCAGTTGATGCCGGTCTTCATCTGTTCAGCTATGTCCTTACCTGAGCCGTAGGCACCGGTCCCTGAGCCTCTGGCATCACAGTATATGCAGCCGCCCCTGCCTTTGGTTCCATCCCGATTAGGGCATGTAAAACCAGCGTCAAGAGAAATTTTTTGTACCCTTTCCCCAAAGATTGAGCGCAGATACTGATTAAGACTGAGATACATCAACCCCTGCACCCTCATCAGAATCAAACCAGGCCTTCAGCCAACTCACGGCATCGTCCCTGGTACTGACTGCTCCTTCCACCTGGGCCTCTTCCAGGGCATCAAGAGATTTGCCTATCAATGGCCCGGGAGATAGCTCAAAGATCCTTTGAAGATCATGGCCTGTAAGAAGCCGAGGCCGCATCTTTACCGGCTTTAGCCAATCCTGATAAAAAATATGTACATTTTCCCACAGCCTGGCCAGATCCGCATCAAGTTCTGGTGGCTTAAGCGGCCCACAGCCGGACATGCTGTCAGCCATGGCAAGAAGAAAGAGGGCAGGGTAATCAGCGCTGGTTTCCATAAGGAGTCGCCTCATGGCCCGTTTAGTGGGTCCCCCCTGTCTGATATCTTTCAGGAGGTGAAATGGGCGCATGTGAAGCTCTACCATCTTGGCTATAAACATAGTTTTCTGTTTGGACCAACGAAGACGTTTTCCTATTGCCAGGACCATGTCTGATCCAACATGATCGTGGCGGTAAAAGGTAGTGCGTCCCTGTTTTTCCCCTTTGCAGCTTGGCTTGCCAATGTCATGAAGAAAAGCCGACCACTTAAGATCAGGAATTCCAGCACTATTTTCAGTAATCCAGTCCTCCATAGGCTCACATGGGAAAAATTTATTGCAGGGCTCGGCAATAAGATCCTCCATGGCATCAAGCGCCGCAAGGCTGTGACCAAGGACATCCAGATGGTGATAACCCGGTTGAGGTATACCGTCCATAGGATTGATCTCAGGTATAAGCACCTGCAGCAACCTGACCTGAACCATCTCATGAAGTGTCCTGCCGGCCCTCTCTGACTCCATGATCAGCTTGAGTTCATGACTAATGCGCTCTGACGCAACTGAGTCTATAGAACCTGACAGGTCCCTTATATAATCCCTTGTTCGCTGCTCTATCTCAAAATCCAGTTGGGACCTGAAGCGATAGGCTCTGAGAAGCCTTAGAGGATCAGATGCAAAGTTTTTCTGAGAAATTGCCTTTATTATTCGATTATCAAGGTCTGCAAGACCTCCTGTAGGATCTAGGATTTGGTGATTTGGTGATTTGGTGATTTGGTGATTGGATAAAGCCGGAACTTTATCGAGTAAAGGCAGGGCTGAAGACAGTGGTAGTGCCATGGCATTTATAGTGAAATCCCGCTGGCACAGGTCCTCCTCGATGTTATTGGCCATATCTCTGTACTGACTGAAATCCAGAATAAAATCCTTACAGACAACCCTTGCCACTCCCTCCTTCTCATCCAGCAGGACAAAGTGTCCTGTTGTACTGTGGGCAAAGCGTCTGGCAAGGGCGATAGCACCATCCGGCACTACAAGATCAAGGTCCACGACCTTCCTGCCCAGGAGCCAGTCTCTCACAGGCCCACCAGCCACATAGGCTTCCCTGGAAGAAGACAGGATTTCAAGCTCTTTCAAAACAGGATGTATTTCTGTCACAGACGGCATCCTCCATAGCAAACCATGCGATTAGCTATTAACCGTTAGGTCTTAGCTTAACACTCCGTTTTTATACAAAATTTTATCTAACAGCTAACAGCTAATGACTGGCATCCGTCTATGCAGAAAAAGTGTAAACCACAAAATGAAGGATGCCTTTAATCATAACCGATTTTTACTTCCACAATCACTAAATCACTAAATCACCCAATTCCCCAAATTTTTTTGATCAAATCATGAAGCAAAGGCCGAAATTGGCGCATTTCAGCCTGACTTTCTCTGTCGACCTTTGGAAAAGTGCGGTTGGCAAGAAATACGACCAATATCTCATGCTCCAGGTCCATCCAGAAAGATGTGCCTGTAAAACCCAAGTGCCCGATACTTTGAGGAGAGAAACTGCTGCCTGCACTGGAGCCGGCCGGAGATGGAGTGTCAAACCCAAGTGCCCAAGTGCTGCCGGTGTCAGAACCTTGAATATGCCAAAATTCCTGAAGAAGTCCTTTTGGAAAATTAGGGACATTGCTTCTGCCTTTATAAATATCAAGGAGTCTCATGAGTAGTCTTGCCACTGATCCTGCGGTTCCGAAAAGGCCGGCATGGCCTGAAACTCCCCCGATAACCCAGGCATTCAGGTCATGGACCTCGCCGCAGACAACCCTTTTCCTGAATGGACATACCTCTGTAGGCGCTACAAGCCCATCGCAGCACCTATTTTTTAAATCCTCTCTTTCTCCCTTTATCAAAGGTGGCCCAGGGAAAATTTGCCCAATTGCCTGGGTGCTCGTCAAGGAAAAATATAGACCTTTTACATTTAAAGGTTCAAACACCAACTCTTGTGCAGCATCTGCCAGGCATTTACCTGTGAGGTTCTCTATTATCCAGCCGAGGAGCATAAATCCAAGGTCGCTATATCCGGCCTGTGTTCCAGGGGGAGATACCAGGGGTTCGGCCAGGAGCAGTTTTTTCATTTCCAAGAGCCGGGAATCAGGCGCCAGGTGAATTAATTCTTTATAAAATGGTCTGTAGGCTGGAAGTCCGGATATATGGCATAAAAGGTGACGGATGGATATTTGGATTTTGTCCAACGGTACTTCGGAGAGAAATGACCCCAGAGTGTCATCAAGGTGTAATTTCCCCCTTTCTATCAAGGCCATGACAGAAAGCGCAGTGACAAGGGGTTTTGTGAGGGATGCAAGATCGTAAACCGTACAGGGACTGACCCTTGCAGACCATGGAACATGAGTGACCCCACCCCAAGCGGCCTTAAACACCATTTTCCCGCCGGTTGCTACGGTCAGTATGGCCCCAGGGAAGAGACGACTTCCAAGGGCTTTTTCAAATAACCTATCCAGGCCGTAGGCCTCAGGATTCCGTCTGCTTTGTGCCAAAAGGGGAGACATCTTTCATATATGCCAAAAAGTATAAACCTAAAAATGAAGGATGCCAAATGGGATATCAAAAAGGAACGTCATCCTCTATCGGCGGCTGTGGCGGCTCAAGATCTGTTCCTGTTCCCGAGGCCCTGTCTCCTTTGGAATCCAGCATCATCATGTCCCTGGCAATCACTTCCGTAGTCCACCGTTTGTTCCCATCTTTGTCCTCCCAGGACCGGGTCCTGAGCTGGCCTTCCACATAGATATTGCTTCCCTTTCTCAGATACTCGCCGCATATCTCGGCAAGCCGCCTCCATGCCACCACCCGGTGCCAATCTGGATCCCCTTCCTCCCACCTGTCTTCCCGTTTGACCATCCGGTTTGTGGCTATGCTGAGGGTCGTCACTGCAGTCCCGTCGGCAGTGTAGCGGATCTCGGGGTCCGCGCCCAGACGCCCAATGAGCATAACCTTATTAAGGCTTTTTGCCATATTATTACCTCCCTTTTTGCTATATCAACCTTGAGTCAGCTAAACAACAAACCTGAATTCACCTTTACCCAAAAGATCGTGAAGATGTACCACTCCAACCAATTGTCCATTTGTTTCAACAACAGGCAATACTGTTATCAGGTATTTTTCCATAAGGGCGAGGACGTCTGCCGCAAGGGCTTCGGGAAACACACTTTTTGGATTTCTGGTCATCACCTGCTCCACAGCCTTTTCTGACAAATCCCCCATATCAATCAGCGCCCTTCTCAAGTCACCATCTGTTACAATCCCAACTACTGATTCCTCGCCGTCAAGTACTAATACTGAACCTAAGCGCTTGCTGTCCATTTCCTTAAGGATTTCGGCCATGCCGGTCCCCAGCCGGGCAAGCGGGATATCAGCCCCGGTGATCATCACCTCTCGCACATGGACTCTGAGCCTGTCACCCAGAGTTCCGGCAGGATGATTTTTCCTGAAATCCTCTTCATTGAATCGCCGCATCTTAAGGAGAACTACTGCCAAAGCATCACCGGCAGCCAGAGTTGCTGTAGTGCTGGCAGTAGGGGCCAGTCCGAGGGAGCAGGCCTCTTTGTCAACCCCTGTGTCGATCATTGCTTCGCTGATTCTGGCAAGGGTTGACTCTCTGTTGCCGGTTAAGGCAATTACAAGAATTCCCCTGTTTTTGAAAGCAGGTATCAAATTCCTGAGTTCCTGGGTCTCGCCGCTATTTGAGAGGGCAATTATGACATCATCTTTAGTAACCATGCCCAGATCACCGTGTACAGCCTCCACCGGATGGAGAAATATGGCAGGAGTGCCTGTGCTGGCCAAAGTTGCGGTAATTTTTCTGCCGACAAGTCCGGATTTACCTATTCCTGTTACTACTACCCGGCCTTTGGTTTTAAGCAGCAGTTTAATGGCCTTTACAAAGCCCTCGTCCAGATGGTCTCTAACCCGTCTGATCCCTGCCATCTCAATTTCAATAACCTCCTTGGCAGCAGGAAGGATAGAATCAATATCCTCTTCAAGCAACAATGAATCTTTGTTTTTCATAAGATCTCTCAAACCAGTACTTTCCGATATTTTCATCCAAAATGAAAATCCATTGTACTCTGGAGATAGCTATACCTTCAAGTCCTGTATATTGAATACCTTGATATTTTCAGCTTTTTACTGATTTAGATAAGAATGTTGAATCCGCCAGAAATCTTTCATCACATAATCTGATCTCATGACCTTCCCTAAGCCTGGCAAATATGCGATAGGACGGCATTCCCGGCAGGTCATTGGCCATAGTGCCTTACTCTTTATTCACCTCTCAAATTTTGCCAATATTGAGACTTGTTTCAAGCATATTCCAAAACCCTTCCTCGGGCCAGGCCTCTATCTCCAATACCCAGACAGGAAGAGGCTTTTCGTCATTGGCTGTGAATTCACGCCAGATCGGTTCTATCTTCACCCTGTCCTTATGTGTGGTCACAAGGGCTTTTGCTCCCTGCTTTTCGGCCTGTGCCATAAATTTTCTCAGATCATCTTTTTTATATGAATAGTGGTCAGAAAAAGCTACTCTACCCTTTAAATTCGTTTCCAGATTCTCCAGGATTGCAAAAAAAAATTCAGGACCAGCAATGGCACAAACAGCAAATAAGGGCTCACCTGTCAAGGCATCAGGCGTTTCAACCTTCCCTTCCATTGAAAGAAATCTTGTGGCCCGCATCTCACTCAGGAATACAGGCCGGCCCGGGACCATTGTTTGAAGCTCCCGCCTGCATATTTCCCTGTCAGCGAGAGATAATGCCTCTGCCCTGGTCAGCAGAATTGCGGTGGCTCTGGAGAGCGCTGAAACAGGTTCTCTCAGATCACCCCCCGGGAATACCCACTGCGTACCAAAAAAATTTATTGCAGGAAGCAGCACAAGATCAACATTCCGGAAAAGGGCCATATGCTGGAAACCGTCATCAAGGACGATTGCCTGTGCGCCAAAGCGCTCTACAGCAAGCTTTCCACCGGCATACCTGTCTGAACCAACTACAACAGGGATGCCCGAAAGGGCCTCGGCCATCATTACAGGCTCGTCCCCGGCATCCCGCGGGGAAAACAGCACACGCGTACCATCAGAAACCACAAGTGGGCCACGCCCTGCCCTTCCTCCATACCCCCTGCTCACAACAGCAGGACTGATCCCCCGGCTCTTCAGCCAATTGGCTATAGCCAGGACATGAGGGGTCTTTCCTGTACCGCCAAGGGAAAGATTGCCTATGCTTATCACAGAACACGGAAGTCTCCTTGTGGTAAGATAACCTTTCTTGTAAGCCCATGCCCTGGCTTTCATCAAAGCGCTGTATGCAGGCGAAAGGGGCCTGCTAAGAGCCAAGAGCAGTGATAAAGTTTTGTCGTTCAACATAAATCATCCAACCGATTAGCATTTTTTTTGCGGTTCATTATGAATAATTTAGTACAGACAATACCAATTGCAAATTTGATATTGGCTTTCATCCCGGTTATAGCCGTTATTGTAATTATTGGGAAATGGGGGCTCGGTTACAGGAATTCACTTTATGCCATTTTTCGGATGCTAATCCAGCTTTTGCTAATCGGGTATTTTTTAACCTATATTTTTGAATCTGATAGTGCTTTAATAGTTGTTGCTGTTCTTGCAATTATGCTTTTTGCATCAAGCTGGATTGCTTTACGTACCATAGGAATTCCTCGAAAGGTATTGTACCTAAAATCCTTTTGGTCTATTTCGCTGGGT
>JAYEFH010000378.1:0-7350 GCA_034658555.1 Thermodesulfobacteriota bacterium
GAGCGATCTGCTTTTTGAAGATAGGGATAACGCTGCCGGCACTACCAAGGACATTGCCAAAACGAACAGTCATAAACCGTGTTTGTGTGTTCCTATTGTAACTTTGGACCATCATCTCGGCTATATGCTTAGTGACACCCATTATGTTGGCTGGATTCACTGCCTTGTCGGTAGAAATCATCACAAACCGTTTCACCCCCGCTTCGAGCGAGGCCTTTGCCATATTATAAGTGCCGAGGATATTATTATATGCAGATTCTATGGGCGTTATCTCCATCAGTGGAACATGCTTGTATGCCGCCGTGTGGAATACCACATCTGCTTTTGTTTCCTTAAGGATAGCGGATATGCCTGAATAATCATTGATACTGGAAATCCTGGAGAACAGGGGGACATGAGAAAAATCCCGATGAAGTTGAAGTTGCAGATCATAAAGAGAGTTTTCATCTCTTTCTATGAGTACGATTAATTCAGGTTTGAAACTTGCCACCTGACGACATAGCTCGGAACCAATAGATCCTGCGGCCCCGGTAATCAAGATGGTTTTACCGTGGAGATATGCGCGGATCTTATCCATCTCGATCTGAACCGTCGGACGTTCCAGGAGATCTTCGATTTCTATGTTACGCAGGTCGCTAATACTGATTTTGCCTGAGAGGATATCGTCGACGGAGGGGATGGTCTTAAAGGAGGCCCGAAGAGATTGTAGTGCCGCAACAACACTGTCGAACTGCTTTTTAGTGGCCTCGGGCCAGCAAAAGACAATGGTCTTCACTTCTGGCAAGCTCGATTGACATTTAAGACCCTGTTTAATAGACATTACAGGGACATCACTGATCCTGCCCCGAAAAGAGGCATCCTTTTCTGTCGGGTCAATGATGGCTACAGGATTATATCGGGAGCGAGGATCGCTGATAAACTCCTTTAACAGCAATTGTATCCTTGCTGCAGGGCCTACCAAAAGTATGTTGACTGCCTTCTGACCGGCGTTTGCCGGAAGTAAATTCTCACGGAAATTTCTCACAATAAAACGAATTCCGCCTACCAGCATAATACATATTGTCCAATCCAATATATATATGCCTATAGGAACCTTAATGGACTTCCATAGCAGGTCGATGATTAAGAATGTCAAAGAACTAATAGTAGTGGCGCGCACGATATTAAGCAGGTCGGGGAAACTGACATAGCGCCAGAGCCCCTGATAGAGATCATAGTGCCAAAACAGGGCGGTACGTATAACCAAAAAGGGCAATAACGTCCGGTACAGGAGTTCTTCTGCTTGAACAGTCAGTATACCGTTGTTCAATAGCAGGAAGCCGGCAACATAACTAAACACAAAGAGCAACAAATGGACAGCCAGGATAATCCACAGGCGGTAGGGCAGGATACACTGGCAGACGCGACGCACGACAGGATTTCCCCTCAGGGCGTAAATCTTTTTATACATGAAAGTCTTCTCTGCCCAATAAAGCCTAAGGAACGTACAATAAATAACTTGAACAAATTAATGTCTTTTTTGCCGTCTTCTTCGTTGCTCGTCGATCACATAACCCGTTATGTTCGCTCCTCGCGCTTTGAATACAACAAAAAATCCTATTAGTTTTTGTTCAACTTATTTATCTCCCGTTCCTAAGGTAAAAAATCGTCTAGGGCTGCAGCCGCTGCCAATGCAAAGGGATCCATCCTTTTGCGTCCTTCATCTACACACTCTCCGGTGGATAATGACGTAATCAGGCGGACCAAAGCACCATCTGTACGCCTGCGCCATAGGCCATCCCAAACCATGTAAAATTTAGCTGCGTACTCGTTTGTAAAGTTTCGCCCCCGGCCCTGATACCAAAAATAGACCAATTGCCTTGCGCCATTTTTGCTGATGACCAATTCATTAATTTGAAGCTCTTCTCTAACTCCATTTCCGGTCATTGTCTGTGAGAGATATCTGACGCGATTTTCCTCCACAAACCAACCAGTCCCGGGGAGGCACAGCCTTGGCGAATGAACAAAATCTCCAGCCTTTCTCTGATACTCATAATAGGCAACATAAAAGCTTAGGGGAGATTCATCCGGTTTATAATAATCAATCAGAACATACTCCTGGCCGCCGACTTTTTTCCATATATCCGAATCCATCCGGGATTTGTGGCCGGCCCATCCCTTAAATTCAGAGGGGAAGGTGTCCAAAGGCTTCAATAATGGCAAGGGAGGGACTTTACCGGCGTAATTCACTATTTGTGGAGTGAAAAGGACTATTGCCAATGCAATCGCCACAGGAGGCCATGTCAATGTGCGACAGATCCTGCGACGTGGCGTCTTAGATGGGAATATATGTTTAGGTGCACACTCGGGAATGAGCTTAAGAACATAGTTAAACAAACCCAGTAGTCCCAGGGAAACCATAAAGACAACCCAGCCCGAAAAAGAATGCAAAAAACCCTCAGCTACCCGGCTACCCCAAAACTCAGCCAATATGCCGGTCCCGGCGATCCGCGAAATATTAGCCAGCATCGCCACGGGCACTGTAATGAGGACCAGCAGGATACGCTTCCAGATAACCTTCTGAAAAAAAAACGCGAAAAGGATTCCCAGACTCAAGAGCGGAAGGATATAGCGTAGCCCGTTGCAGGCTTCAACGACCTGCAACCTCATTGTTCCAAGGTCGATGACATTCCCTTCACAATAGGCGCTTATTCCCAGGATGTTCAAAACACCGACAGCCCCAGCCGATGACATCAGTTGCAAAGGGAAAGTCAGGTTCCGGTATATAAAACCGGGAAGCGGTATCATAAGAAAAAGAAAGGCCAATGGAAAACGCAGGACCCGGACTACTTGTGAACCGCAGAGAAACCAAGTCAACCCAATGATAAAAAAGACCATAGAGACACGGGTGGTAAATAGCTCGGCCCCAAGCTCACCCACTACAAATACTGCAATTGCGAAAAAAAGCACCGACAGTGCGCGCCAATCCGGCCGGATGTCCACACTAAGCAGTTCGGCACGCTTCTGCCAGACCAGGTAGGCAGCAATTGGCACAATCAGGAGTCCGTGAGAGTAATCCTCGTTGTTAAGCCATTGGTGTACCAGTGCTTGAATGATATCCCAGTAAGAAAAGACCAGGCCGGCAGGTACCAAGATGGCTGCCGGCCATGCTGGATTGATATTCTTGGCTTTTTGCAATGTACACTTTCTCCGGTTAGTAATTATTCACAGGTAAGCCTTGAACCTGTGAACCCTGAATAATTACCTATATTATTGTACAAGCCCTTGCAATGTCTCTGCAATGTATAAGATTTCATCATCTACCAAATTGTTGTAAAATGGCAGTGCTATACTGCGTTTTGCTACCTGCTCTGTAATCGGGAAGTCTCCTGACTTGTAACCGAACCTCTTGACGTAAAAGGGTTGCAGGTGTATGGGCGTGAAGTAGTTACTACAGCCAATACCCTTTTCCCGCAGCCCTTCCAGAACGGCGTCCCTGTCTTTCTGAGAAAAATTATCGGCGAGACGAACCACATACACAAACCAACTCCGTTCCACCGCAGAGTCTGTGTAGGGCAGGTGAAGGCCATCTATGCCGGAAAGGGCTTTAGTATACATGCGAGCGACTTTCTTCCGCTTGGACAGGATCTCAACGATGCGGGAGATCTGAGCAATGCCCAGAGCACAGTTAATGTCGCTGATCCGATAATTATACCCCAGTCGTTCATGGGCAAGCCAAGCCCCAGAGGTGCCGCGGCCTTGATTTCTCATACTACGACACAGTTCTGCCACTTCTTGTGAATTCGTGACGATCATTCCACCTTCGCCTGTAGTTATCTGTTTATTGGGGTAAAAGGCAAACGTACCTGCAACACCTATTGACCCAGCCTTCCTCATTACGGCTTTACCTTCGTCATGATTATCGGCCATTGGCACAGCCGCGCCCAATGCCTCGCAGGCATCCTCAATCACCGATAAATTGTGCTGCCATGCGATCTCCATAATGGCCTGCATATTACATGGTTCTCCAAAAACGTGTACTGGAAGTATTCCTTTTACATCAGGACGATGTTCGAGACATTGAATGATTGCCTTCGCATCAATATTGTATGTTTTCTGATCAATATCGACAAAGACCGGAAGGACTTCCTCAAAAAGCAGACAGTTGGCTGAAGCGATGAAGCTAAAGGGCGTGGTGATTACAGCATCGCCCTTTTTTAATCCTAGTGCATGTACGACCAAATGCAGCGCACTGGTCCCACTGTTGACGGCTATAGCATGCCTGGAACCAATGTACCGGGTGAATTTTTCTTCAAACTCGGAAAGCTTTGGACCCAAACTCAGGTCGGGAGTACTCAGGACCTCCATAACTGCCGAACGTTCCAAATCAGTGATGTCAGGGTTTGATAGAGGTATTCTCATTGCCTTTTTACACTACAAGACTTAAACTTATACGGCAAATGAGATTCTCATTCTACCCATGTATCAAAAACTGTGCGGTTAAAAAACCATGAACCAATATGTTCTGTAAATAGTTGTAGGGGCGAACCTGTGTGTTCGCCCGTTGTAGGGGAAGACACGCAGGTCTGCCCCTACTTGTCGCAGGAGGATTTTACCATGTTACTGGTAACTGCAGCCCAAATGCAACAACTTGATCAAAGAACTATTAAAGAATTCAGCATCCCCGGCCTGATACTTATGGAAAACGCCGGTCGCGGGATCTTTGAACTCATCTGCCGGCATTTTGCAGCAAGGCTTCACCAGGGAGTCACCATCCTGGTGGGACCCGGCAACAATGGCGGTGACGGTTTTGTCATAGCCAGACATCTCAACCAGGAAAGAGTTAAAGTTGAACTCCTGATCCTGGCGCCAGAAAAAAAATTCAGGGGAGACGCCCTTACAAATTACAATATAGTAAAAAAACTAGGACTTCCTATCACAGAGTGCCTGGATTCCGGCTCCCTTTCAACCATGTCCGAAACCATCGAGAAATCAGGCCTGATTGTTGATGCCATCTTCGGTACCGGTCTAGTCAGAGAAGTTACAGGGAGATTTGCCCAATGCATTGATATGGCAAATGCGAGTCCGGCGCCCATAGCTGCAGTTGATATCCCTTCAGGACTGTCTGCTGATACCGGACGTCCCCTCGGCACGGCAATACAGGCTGATCTCACTGCCACTATGGCCCTTGCCAAGCTGGGGCTTGTCCTGCATCCAGGGGCCGAATATGTGGGCAAGCTCCACATTGTTAAAATCGGCATACCCGATATAGCAATTACTGAAGCAGATATCAAAACAGAGCTATTTGATGAGAAGTCATTCAGGGCCATGCTTCGACCAAGGCCTTCCATTGGCCACAAAGGCACATTCGGACACCTTTTAGTACTGGCTGGTTCAAGGGGAAAGACAGGAGCTGCGGCACTCGTGGCCCACGGAGCACTCAGGGCAGGGGCAGGGCTTGTCACTGTGGGATGTCCAACAGATGTACAGCCTGTGCTTGCCCAGAAACTTACTGAAGCCATGACTGAGGATCTCCCTGAAACTAAATTAGGGACTGTTTCCAGCAAGGCCATCCCAATAATTGAGGCCCTGCTGGAGAGAAAAAAGACCCTTGCAATCGGACCCGGCCTGGGACTTAACAACGAAACCCAGGATGTTGTGCGCCATCTCCTTGAAACAGTCCCTATACCTATGATAGCGGATGCCGACGCGCTTACCGCCCTGGGCACGGATCACAGTCCGGTAGCACGGGCAAAACAGCCCCGGATATTAACTCCCCATTCCGGTGAAATGGCCCGTCTGCTCGGATGCATTGCTGCCGAGGTCCAGCATGACCGCATAGCAGCAGCCCTTTCCCTTGCCTATTCCTCAAAGGCCTTTGTGGTCCTTAAAGGAGCAGGGACTGTAGTTGCCGCACCCGACGGAAGGATTGCCTTGAACTCCTCGGGAAACTCCGGCATGGGGGCAGGGGGCATGGGAGATGTACTTACCGGCATTATCGGGGGCTTTTTAGCCCAAGGCTACGATGCATGGGACGCTGCAAGGCTCTCTGTCTTTGTCCACGGGCATTCGTCGGATCAATTGGCAAAAGTCAAAGGCAACTGGGGATACCTGGCAAGCGAGGTAGCTGATTGGATGCCTCATTTATGGACCTCATGAATTTGTAACCGTTCACACTCTCTGAATAAACCGGATGTTGCCTGATCTGCTTTTGCTTGATATCATTCAATTTATGAAGCAGAAAAATTCATCCCGGAGTTACTATCCCCTTTCTGTGGACCTGAGAAATAGGAAAGTTGTTGTCGTGGGCGGAGGAGGCGTTGCTGAACGTAAAGTTCATGGCCTTTTAAGCGCCGGTGCCCAAGTCAAGCTCGTCAGCCCTGAGGTAACAGAGGCACTCGAGGCAATGGCATCAGATGGCCTGATAGACCGTGTAGCAAGGGCCTTTGTCCCGGAAGATCTGGACAAGGCATGGCTGGTGATTGCCGCTACTGATGATGCCGAGGTTCAGGAATTAATACATAAAGAGGCATTATCACAAAGAATCTTTTGTAATGTTGTAGACCTGCCGGAATTTTGCAGTTTTATTGTCCCTTCTGTAGTCAGGCGAGGGGATCTCTGCCTATCCATATCTACCGGAGGCAAAAGTCCTGCCCTTGCCCAGTACCTTCGAAAAGAGCTTGAACAGAGCCTTGGTTCGTTTTATGGCGACTATGTCTCTTTGTTGGGGGAGTTGAGACAGTTGATAATTAAATCTTTCGGAAATCCGGTAACCAGAAAGGATCTCTGCCAATCACTTGCAGATCCGGAAGTAATAGCCTGGGTTAGAGATGGTAAATGGGACAGGGTAGAGAAATGGGCTGTTTCTCTATATGGGAAGGAAGCCGCCAATATTGTCTTGAGTTTTGCAAAAGGCTCTATTAAGTTAGTCCCATAATTCCTCAATTAACCGCCATGCATAAATTCCTTTTTCAGATCACAGTCTTTATATATTTTATCAGTACGGTCGGCTTTCTTGTCCACATCATTACCCTCAGAAAAGATGCGGAACGGATTGCCACTGTGGTTTTATCCGTGGGCTTTGGTTTTCATACCGCGGCTGTTTTAATGCGCTGGTTTGTAGGGGGCCATCCGCCTCTTGTTAACCTCCACGATTCTCTATCTTTCATGGCCTGGGCAATGATCGGCTCTTTTCTCCTATTTCAATGGCGATGCAAATTAAAATCTCTCGGGGCCTTTGTGATACCTTTTGCCATGATTATAATGACTGCGTCATCTTTTCAGTCAAAGGAAATTCTGCCTCTGCCTCCGGCCCTCAAAAGTATCTGGCTCCCTATTCATGCCATTATCTGCCTGTTTGCAAATGCTGTT
>JAYEFH010000379.1:0-7324 GCA_034658555.1 Thermodesulfobacteriota bacterium
TCGTGGCATGCGGCCGGCCCTTGCCTGGGCACCATATCCGCATTGTAGATCCCACTGATCGAGAATTGCCTGAACGGCAGGAAGGGCGGCTCCAGTTCCGGGGGCCGTCGGTAACCAGCGGCTACTTCCGCAACCCAGGGGAGACCCGGCGTCTGTTTCATGGAGACTGGCTGGATTCCGGTGATCTGGCTTATACGGCTGGTGGAGATGTGTATCTTACCAGCCGGGTCAAAGACATCATCATACGTGGCGGGCGCAACATCTATCCATACGAGCTGGAAGAAGCTGTTGGTGAAATCCCCGGCATCCGTAAGGGTTGCGTGGCTGTCTTTGGAAGCACTGACCCTGCTTCCGGCACTGAGCGCCTGGTGGTACTGGCCGAGACCCGGGAAACGGACAGTGAGACGCTTAAGCAGTTGCGCACCGGCATTATTAATGTAGCGGTTGACCTTCTGGCCATGCCTCCTGACGACGTGGTGATTGCGCCTTCGCATACGGTACTTAAGACTTCCAGCGGGAAAATCCGCCGTGCCGCCAGCCGCGAACTTTACGAGCAGGGCCGGATCGGCAAACGCCGGCGGGCGGTCTGGTGGCAACTGACCCGCCTGGCGCTGGGCGGCCTGCTGCCGCAACTGCGCCGTGCAAGACGAATGGTAACTGATGTGCTTTATGCTTCTTACGCCTGGACACTATTCGGGCTTGTGGCGCCTGTGATATGGCTGCTGGTCGCCCTGCTGCCGCGGTCCGGATGGCGTTGGAATGTTGCGCGCGGCTTTATGCGATTGCTGGCCCGTTTTTCGCAAACACCTATTGTTGTGCATGGGTTGGAGAACCTCCCCAAAGACCGGAATATCATCTTGGTTGCCAATCACATGAGTTATCTTGATGGATTTGTGTTGGTGGCAACCCTGCCCATTGAGTTCGGTTTTGTAGCCAAAGCAGAACTGACAGACTATTTTACTGTCCGCCTGCTTCTGTCGCGCATGGACGTAGAGTTTATCGAACGCTTTGATATTGAACGGGGCGTGGCGGACGCCCGGCGGGTTGCACAAGCGGCAGCCCGCGGGAAGTCGCTACTGTTTTTCCCGGAAGGCACATTCCAGCGTATGCCGGGTCTATTGCCGTTCCACATGGGTGCATTCGTTACGGCTGCCGAGGCAGGGATGCCGGTGGTACCTGTGATAATCAGGGGAACCCGGTCCAAATTACGTTCAGGCTCCTGGTTCCCTCGCCGGGGAACTGTAAGCGTCACGGTCGGGAAGCCAATCACACCAAGAGGATCAGACTGGTCTGCCGCCATCGAGTTGCGCGACGCAGCCCGCGCAGACATTCTGCGCCATTGCGGTGAACCTGAGCTTGGTCACACAGGCACCCTGATAGGAGATTAAGCCACTGAAGGTATTAAGAAAGTTTAAAGTAAGTCGCCACACAGTAGTCTCTTGGCTTAAGATTAGGGCAAAAGAAAGAGATTTAAAAGATACTTTGATTGAACCAGATGAAGATGAAGTTATAGAAGTTGACGAAATGTGGTCGTTTGTGTTTTCTAGTATATTTAAGGTATGGATATGGGTTGCTATTGCTAGACATAATAGGCAAGTTATTGCCTTTGTTGTTGGAGATAGGAGCAAAGAGAAAGGTATCGCTTCGCTCCATCTATTTATATTAACCGCGCTGAAAACGCGTACCACAACTTTAGGCACTTGAGCTTACTTTAGCACTTTTTCGGTTTATCCGGGTTAGGGGATATTCAAAATGATGATCATAGGACATCGAGGGGCCGCGGCCCTGGAGCCGGAGAATACCTTGCTCTCCATTGAGCGGGCCATGGATATTGGTGTGGATGCAGTCGAGATCGACGTCCACCTCAGCAAAGACAATGAACTGGTTGTGATACATGATGAGACCGTGGACCGGACTACAAATGGGACAGGCCCGGTCAGCGGTTATACCGTGCAGGAAATCAAGAGGCTGGACGCAGGCAAAGAAGAGGCAATACCCACGCTCCAGGAAGTCATCGACTTTATTGACAGGCGGGTGATGCTGATCATTGAATTGAAGGAAGAGGGGACGGAAAGCTCGGTTGTTGATCTCATAATACGTAACAATTTATTTGATAAAGCCTGTGTAATCTCATTCTGGCACAGACTCGTAAAGACTGTAAAAAAAATGGACAGCCGCATTAAAACAGGCGTGCTCCTTGTGGGATCTCCTGTGGACGCGTGTATTGCCACCCAGGCATCCGCAGACGCACTGGTGATGAAATACTCTTTTGTAGATAGGGAATTTGTTAAAACAGTCCACAAGAAAGGTATTAAGGTGTTTATCTGGAATATTGATGACCAGGATCTTCTGAAGCCTTATGTTGATATGGACGTGGATGCTATCGGGAGCAATGACCCCAGAGTCCTGGTTAAGTATTTTAGGTAACTATGCTCTATACTGTTATAAATTGTATTCAAGAAAGATATCTTGGCGATTTAAACCCCTAGTGATGATATGATGAATCCGTCCCCTAAATCCCACAAGTACTCAGGGATCAGGGGAAGAGGAAAGCAATATCCCGACACTTAACCGTTAACAGCCCCAAGTTTCCTTAATTGTCTTGTTGCTCTTGATCGTGCCCTTGAGGCCGCCAAACCGGAGATTTTTAACTCGGATCATGGGTCACAGTTTACAAGCGATGATTTTATCAAGCCTCTTAAGGATCATGGCATCCGAATCAGCATGGATGGCCGCGGCCGATGTTTTGACAAAGACTAAGTTGAGCGATTAGCTGTCTTGTCAGGGCGGCAGACCGATAATCATTAAACTAATAGCTAATCGCTAAAGGCTAATCGCTCAGTTTAGGTAAAGACAAACAACGGATCGAACTCAGTGAGAAAAAAAACAATGCATCCATTAACAGGATTCCATGCTGACCTTATTTCTTGCGCTGAGGCAGGCACGTTGCCGGGCCTGTTTCAGCGTCGAATCGAAAGGACGCCTGAAACCGTTGCCTATCAGCAGTATGATCCGGCCGGGCAGAGGTGGATATCCTATACCTGGCAGGAAATTCACATACAGTATTCTCGCTGGCAGCAAGCACTGGCAGGAGAAAATCTTGAGGCCGGTGATCGTGTCGCAGTTGTTTTGCGCAACAGCGTGGAATGGGTTTGCTTTGAGCAGGCCGCCCTGTCTTTAGGGCTGGTGGTTGTCCCCCTGTGTACATGGGATAGTCCTGAAAACATTGCCTATATCTTGACCGACTCGGGCACCAGGCTCTTGCTCGTTGGCACTGCCCAACAGTGGAAAGCGCTGGCAGGGCATTGTACAAAGTTGCCTGCCTTGGATCATGTGCTGTGTTTGGAAAAAGAGGAGGTGACCAAGACACAATACAAAATAAAATTCAGCTATATAGCCGATTGGCTGCCGGAACGGCCGGTTGCCCCGGTCAACCGGGTCACTGATCCTCACGGGCTTGCTACAATTGTCTATACATCAGGTACAACAGGCTATCCCAAGGGCGTAATGCTGTCTCACCTAAATATTCTCTGGAATGGAGAGGCCGTGCTAAAAGTGAATCCAGGGTACAGAGAAGACGTCTTTCTATCTTTTCTGCCCCTGTCGCACACATTTGAACGTACAGTAGGTTATTACGTTCCCATGATGGCAGGCAGTTCTGTGGCATACGCACGTTCTTCCAAGGACCTTGCCGAGGACTTGCTGATAATCCGGCCTACAGTGCTCATATCGGTGCCAAGAATCTTTGAGCGTATATATGCGAGAATACAGCAACAATTAAAAGAAAAGGGGACGCTTGTGCGGTTGCTGTTTCGCTGGGCGGAGGAAGTCGGCTGGCATCGTTTTGAGACCGCCCAGGGCCGGGGCAGGCATGTCAACCTGATAGAACGCATCTTATTATGGCCACTTCTCCATCGACTCGTGGCAGCCAAAATACTGGCCAGGCTGGGCGGGCGTGTGCGGTTTGCAGTCAGCGGAGGAGCTCCTCTGCAGGAAAGACTCTCACGGTTCTTTGTCGGGCTTGGACTGCCTCTGATACAAGGATTCGGGCTTACCGAGACCTCTCCGGTAATAAGTGCCAATCGACTTGAGAACAACGTCCCGGCCTCTGTGGGAGAACCATTGCCCGGCGCTGAGGTCAAGATCGAACGTAACGGTGAGCTTCTTGTGCGCAGTCCGGGCGTCATGCTTGGCTACTGGAACCGGCCTGAATATACCCGCGCGGCCATCGATAATGACGGATGGCTGCACACAGGCGACATTGCGGAAATAAAGGATCATCAAATTTATATCCGAGGGCGGCTCAAGGAGATCCTGGTGACCTCCACCGGCGAGAAGGTCTCACCAGCAGACCTGGAAACGTCGATTATCCTGGACCCTCTTTTCAAACAGGCTATGGTGGTAGGAGAAGGCAGACCATGCATGGCGGCGTTGCTGGTACTCAACCCTGCTGCATGGGAGGTATTCGCCTCCGGGCTTGCTCTGGATTCTGAAGATCTTTCTTCACTCCAGTCGCCCGCCGCCACGAAGGAGGTCATCAAAAAAATCGCAGTGCTGTTACAAAAATTTCCGGTCCATGCCAGGGTACGTTCTGTGTACATGACATTGAAGCCATGGACCATTGAAAACGGTATGATCACCGCCACTATGAAACTGAAACGGCCGGAGATAGAAAAAGAATTTGCAGAACAGATACGCAAGCTCTACGAGCGCCGAGATGTTCCGGCATGATTCCGCTGATAGTCAAGATAGAGGACCTCAAGATAGGTGACGTTGCCAACTTAGCGAGTTAGGACTCGGGCCAAGTATGAACGGTTATGAAACAACTCAGATTTCCGGTCTGGCCAATGCCTCTCTGGTCATCTTTAATACTACCCCTGAGAGCCCCAGCAGGCCTATGAGATTTGGGATAGCCATGGCCCCATTCATAGTATCGGAAAAGTCCCATACAAACTTTACTTTTTGAAATGCACCAATGGCGATGACAAGGCAAAAGCAGTAGCGATAGGGCATCCTGGCCTTCAGCCCCAGTATGTATTCAATGCACTCTTCACCATAATAGGCCCAACCTATCATGGTAGAGTATGCGAATACAGTAAGCCCGATGGTTACAATCAGTCCACCCGGGCCGGGCAGTCCCATTTCAAAGGCTTTGTATGTCAGCGCGCTGGAGGTCTCCCCGCTGGTCCAGGCGCCGGTGGAAAGGATTACCAGGGCCGTCATGGAACAGACAATAATGGTGTCAAAGAATACTGCTGTCATGGCTATGAGGCCTTGGCGCACAGGGCTGTTGGTCCGGGCTGCCGCATGTGCGATGGCCGCGCTTCCGAGACCGGCCTCGTTGGAGAATACCCCGCGGGCCACACCGAAACGGATGGCAGTAGCCACTGCCGCCCCGGTAAAACCACCAACAGCAGAGGCAGGGCTGAAGGCGTGTTCTATTATCAAGGTGAAGGCCCCTGGGATTTTGTCAAGGTTCAGGGCAAGTATCACAAGTGCCCCGCATACATAAGAAACCCCCATGACCGGAACAATTTTTTCAGTAACCTTTCCAATGCGATGGATACCCCCGATTATTACGATTCCGGTCATTAACGCCAGCACAATTCCAGTGAGCAGGGGAGGGACCCCCCAAGTCTCTCCGAGGGCCACAGCCACTGAATTAGACTGGACCATGCTGCCGATTCCAAAGGCGGAGAGGCTGCCCATCAGCGCAAAGAGCCACCCCAGCCATTTCAGTCCCAGGCCTTCTGCGATATAACGCATGGGACCGCCTTGCATGGTTCCGTCAGGGAGCATGCGCCTGTATTTTACTGCAAGTACTGCCTCGGCGTACTTGCTTGCCATGCCGAAGAAGGCGCAGACCCACATCCAGAAAATGGCACCGGGGCCGCCAAGATAGATAGCAGTGGCGACTCCTGCAATATTGCCTGTTCCAATGGTGGCTGAAAGGGCCGTGGTCAATGCCTGGAAAGGACTGATGTCCCCTGCTGCATCGTCTCCCTTGGGCCTTGAAAAGACGAGTTTTACGGCCTTGAAGAGGTGAAATATCTGCACAAAGCGCAGGCGCAGAGTGAGAAAGACCCCTGTGCCCACCAGAAAGACGAGCATTACGGGACCCCAGACAAAACTGTTAAGGCTCGACATAATCTCAGACAGTGCCACTATTTTCTCCTTTAGAAAAAACAGCAATTCTCATTTTGGCATTTCACCGCTTGGCTCAGTGCCCGGTCAATGTTATTGTCAATTTTGGAGGCTTAAAGCGCCATGACAAATATACTTGAACAAAAGGTGTTGATCCTTGACTTTGGTTCTCAGACCACCCAGCTCATAGCAAGGCGGGTCCGGGAGGCCAAGGTCTACTGTGAGATATACCCATATAATATTCCTCTGGAAAAAGTAAAGGCGAGGGACCCAAAGGGAATTATCCTGTCAGGGGGACCTGCAAGTGTTTATGATAAAGAAGCCCCGGCTGTTTCTCCTGAGCTGTTTGAACTTGGGGTCCCGATCCTGGGCATTTGCTATGGTATGCAGCTTACCACGCACCTTCTCAAAGGTACGGTGGAACACAGCCGGCACAGGGAATATGGTCCTGCCCGGCTCTCAATTGATGATCAATGTGACATATTTCACGGCCTTGCCCCTGATCCGGTCACACATCAGGTATGGATGAGCCATGGTGACAGGATAGAGGCCCTGCCTAAGGATTTTGTCGACATAGCTCACAGTGAATCCTGCCCCGTTGCGGCCATGCGGCACCGGACATTGCCCTTTTTCGGGGTCCAGTTCCATCCGGAGGTGATCCATACTGAGATCGGAAAGGATGTGATTGCCAATTTTCTGTTCAGGATCTGCGGGTGCAGGCCTACCTGGGACATGCATTCCTTTGTGGAAAGTGCCACCAATGACATGAAGGCCAAGGTCGGAACAGGCAGGATAATATGCGCCCTTTCGGGCGGAGTGGATTCTACGGTCACGGCCCTTTTGGTAAACAGGGCAGTGGGTCATCAACTAACAAGCGTCTTTGTTAATAATGGGCTTCTAAGAAAAAATGAAGCAGAGACGGTCTTGGCTTTTCTGAAACAGTTTGACCTTAAGGTCCATTATGTGGATGCCGGCAATCGCTTTCTCAGCAAACTTGCAGGAATAGAAGACCCTGAGAAAAAACGAAAGATAATAGGAAAAGAATTCATCCGCATCTTTGAGGAAGAGGCAAAGCGAATCGGAAATGTCAACTTCCTAGCCCAGGGTACCCTGTATCCGGATGTCATAGAGAGTGTGTCTTTCAAAGGTCCTTCAGCCACAATAAAGAGTCACCACAACG
>JAYEFH010000380.1:0-1597 GCA_034658555.1 Thermodesulfobacteriota bacterium
AAATCGCCAGGGAAGCATTGGCGCGTAACGGCAATCCACCGCCGGAGTTTAAATTCGATCTCGGTCCCGTGATGGCCATTATTCGGCAAAGGGAACGAAAGAATTTATGATGAACGAAAGAATAGCCACGGAGAGTACAGAGAAAAGTGGTGTTGCGGGAAAATAAGGGAATCCAGGAAATGATGTACATTATAGGAACCCAAACATGAAACTTATTTTCTTCATTATTTCTTAATTCTTGCTCGATATGAGACCCAACAAGATATTCTCCTGCATGAATTGTAAATATTGGCTGCATTGCTTCTCCTTATCACATAACGCTAAGGTAAGCTGACGCAAAAGGGGGTGAGATAATGCAGTTCGATTTACCAATGAACCCCGCACAGGAGACGGTCTTCCGAAAAACCGCCGAACCTTTTGCGGTCAGCCTCACCGACTGGTTGTGTGCCGGGCACGGCCCGGCTGCTAATTGGTGATGCCTGGGATTGTGACACAGGTCCCAGGCAAAGTCCATACCCAGCCAGATGGAGGCGAAGGGTAGCCAAAGGCAAGGATGTTACAGCAATGCACGCCTGAAGGAAGCCGGAGGCAAAAGCGTGGGTCGACCTGTCTGAGTGCGAACGCACAGGCAGGCGTACAGGTATGCCCCATATCCGAAAGGATAGAGGGCAGGCAGATTTGAGGCGGGTTGAGACCGGGACGAGTTCGCAACACAGGATAAAGTCCTATATCCGTTACAGGGTTGATGTCCGTATATCTGACGATCGTGCGCTGAAAGTAGCTAGGGTCCACCCCGGGAGGCCCGCTGCATCTCGGTATGACAGCTGCGTGAGATTACCGGCAAAGGGAAAACCGGTTACCAAATTTCCCCGGCGTTGGTGGAAGAACGTGTCCTGACTGCCAGCGAGCCAAACTCCGTGAGGAGAGGAACACAAAATTGAAGGATGCGACGGCAGCCGAACTACCGAGCGAGCAAACCGTAAGGGGCGCCTATCGTGTAGCGAGAGTCAGCAGCCTGTCGGGGCATAGCTCTGGGAGCGAAGTCTGAAGGGCATATTAAGCCGGTGGAAACGAGCCGCGCGAATAGAAAAGTGCGGAAGACTCACCCCGGTGAAGGCCCGAACGGTGCCACCTGCCTAATGGCAGGGGTAAATGAGAGTGGTTAGTAGGAGGTGCTTCTAATGAACCCATTGCAGCGGTGCGCTGAAGAGTTCATTGCGTATAACCGTTCACTCCCCCCTCTATTTCTACCCTGGGATTATGGAAGGAGCGACGCCTTTTCTATCAAGGGCTATCGTTTGAGCGATATACTGCCAGGGATCTTGATTGCGCAACCTGCATGTTTCAATGACGCTTAATAGGGCGGTATATGCCCGACTACCTTCAGTAGTGCTGGTTCCAAAGCTGATCCGTCTTGAAATTACCGCATGCCTCAGCGCTCGTTCGGTATCATTATTAGTTGGTGGAAGCTCTGGATATTTCATATAAGATACAGTCAACAAGCACCGAGTAGGCGGTTCGTCATACAACTACGGCCATTGGTCCGAAAATCCTTCTATCGAGCAACTATTTTTTGAGTCAATTGTTCAATTTTTCT
>JAYEFH010000381.1:0-7309 GCA_034658555.1 Thermodesulfobacteriota bacterium
CCGTTCACGGGTTCAAAGGTTCAGGGTTCAAGGGTTACCTTTTTTCTCCATGCCTGCGCGAGGCGCGAGCATAATGGGTTATGTGATCGACCAGCAACGAAGAAGGATGTAAATGCGTTACCTAATTTCCATTTTCGACATTGGCATTCAATTCGATAATGCACGCTTTTTCGTTCAGACACTACTTACCACTTGCAAGCAATTGAGAAGAGAATTATTATTTCCGTATTACTATACACCACGGCACAAAAAATTATTTCTCTGCGTTCTTCGCGGTAAAGGGTAACAAGAGGTAAAAGCAATGATTATAATCCTAAAGCCTGGTATCGGCCCCGATAGTTCTGAAATGTCCCAAATAATGAACTACGTTGGCCGGTTCCCCGATATCAAGCCGAGGGTTTCAGATGTTAAGGGCGCCATCCGGATAGTGACGGAAGTTTACCTGATTGGTCCCACTCATGACATACCCTCTGAGCCTCTGGAGCGTATACCGGGTGTAGAAAAAGTGATAAGGATCTCAAGTAAATATCGCTTGATAGGCCGACATGGCGGACAGTTAGGCCAAATTGGTTTCGAGTATAACGGGATTGCATTCAACCAGGACTGCCTTCATATCTTCATCGGACTCTGTGCTGTTGATACCCGTGAGCACGTAGAAATTGTCTTCAGAAACCTTCAGAGGCTGAATATTACTACGGCCCGCATGGGTGTCTACAAACCCCGAACCAGCCCTTATGACTTCCAGGGTCATGGGAAATCATGTCTGCCATGGGTCTTTGAACTTGCCGGGAAATATGGAATAAAGGTGGTGGCCATGGAGGTGCTCAGGGCCATACATATTGAAGAAATCATGGACGCCCTGAAACAGGCTGGACATCCCACAGGAGTGATGCTGCAGACAGGTACAAGAAATGCCCAGAACTTTGAGCTTCTCAAGGCTGTGGGATCTCAGCATGAGTTCCCGGTATTGTACAAACGTGGTATGGGACTCAGCCTGGAAGAGTCATTAAACGCCTGCGAGTATATTGCCAGTGAGGGAAACCGCAACATCATAATATGTTTGCGGGGAATTAAAACCGGAATGGGAGAACCACATCGTAACCTTGTGGACTTTATCCATGTTCCGGTTGTGAAAAGACTGACCAGGCTCCCTGTATGTATTGACCCGACGCATTCCGTCGGATCCAAGGACAGCGCACCTGACGGCCTGCTCGACATCTTTCACGCTACGGCCCAAGGCGTGATTGCCGGGGCAAATATGATTATGGTGGAATGTCATCCCAATCCGGAAGTTGCCCTGTGCGACGGACCACAGGCCCTTACAATGCAGGAAATAGATCACTTCATTGCAGATGTTAAAATTGTACGGCGTGCTTACGAGGAAAGAAGGGCATTGGTGGGATGAGTTTCTCCAAGAACCCACCTCTCAATACTCCCAAAGACAACCTCCCTTTTAATAGGCTTTGTCATATAATCATCCATACCTGCTTCAAGACACATTTCCCTGTCACCCTTCATTGCGTAAGCGGTTATGGCAACGATCGGAATACGGGTCGCTTCGCTCCTGTCATTTGTCATTTCGCCAATCGGGCTGTCATCTGTCATTTGCAACTTGCCATTTCTACTATCCTTTCCTGACCAATGACCAGTGATTAATGATTTCTCCCAATTTCGGATTGCTTTTGTCGCTTCAAGTCCATCCATCTCCGGCATCTGAATATCCATGAAGATCAGGTCAAAATCATCAGGAGATTGCGTATATTTTTCAAAACTTTCACGACCGTTATTGGCCACCTCTACCAAATACCCTGCCTTGGTCAGTATCATCTCTGTCAATTTTTGGTTTACAGGGTTGTCTTCCACTAACAGGATACGCACAGAATGCTTCATCTCCTCACGAACCGAATATTGGGTAAGGATTTTCTTTCTTTTAACATCATTCTTCTTGTCTTTGTCTTCTCTCTTTCCTGCTATTCTCTCCAACATCTGATACAGCTTCTCTTTGCGAACCGGCTTGTTTAGAAACGCATCAAATCCTGCGTCTTCACTTTTCCTGGCTTCCCGCTCCATCAATGAAGATAAGGCAAGCAGGGGAAGACATTGCATCGTTGATTGTTGATTGTTGATTGTTGATTTGAAATTGCGAATCTGTTTTGCTACTTCGTATCCGCTCATGACCGGCATCTTGATATCCATTACGCACATGTCAAACGGATCTTCAGCCTCCATAGCCTTTTGCAAAGCTGGTAAAACTTCTTCACTATTTCTAAGGGCCACTACACGCATGCCGACTGACCCTAAAACGTGTGTTAATATATCAAGGTTGGCCTGGTTATCATCGACAGTAAGGACCTTCTTTCCGGATAGGGACACCGGGATGAATCTTATAAATTCTTCATCTTCACCTTTCCTTAACCAAGCGGTAAAATGAAAAATACTTCCTGGACCATTGGATTGTTGATTGTTCTGGCCTTTGACATTGTCTTTTAATCGACAATCATCAATCATCAATCGACAATCCGATGGGCTTTCCGCCCACACTTCTCCTCTCATCAGTTCTGTCATCTGTTTACATATCGATAGACCCAGACCTGTGCCTCCGTACATTCTCGCAATGGAACAATCAGCCTGATGAAAAGGTATGAAAATAGCGGACAATTTATCTTTCGGGATTCCAATGCCTGTATCCCTCACTGTTGCATGGAGTTTTATCTGTTCATCTTTTTCCTCTTCAACATCAAGGGAGAGTTCAATCTCTCCTGATTCTGTAAATTTCTGGGCATTGCTCATCAAATTAGTTAGGACCTGACGAAACCTTCCAGGATCTCCTTTTACCAATAAAGGAAGATTATCCCCAATACGGCACAGGATCTCTACCGGTTTTGATCCAACCCTGGGGCGGGTCAGTTCACAGACTTCATAAGCAAGAAGTTCCGGATCAAAATCAATCTCCTCGAAGCTCAACTCTCCTGCCTCGATTTTGGAAAAATCAAGAATATCATTGATCAAGGAGATTAATGCCTCACCGCTTTTCTTAATAGTCTGTGCATATTCGATCTGGTTTTCATCCAAATCGGTATCAAGCAGCATATCGGTAAAACCATGGACTGCGTTCATTGGAGTACGAATTTCGTGACTCATGTTGGCCAGGAATGCGCTCTTGGCCTTATTCGCAGTCTTGGCTTTCACGGCCATCTCATTGGCCCTGCCAATCGCCTGTTCGAGCTTTTGATTTACTCCCGCCAGTTTCAGGTTCACAGTTTCGGAATCTTTTTTTGCCTTCATCAGGTCCTCTTCTACCCGCTTGCGCTCACTGATCTCATTTTGAAGTCTATCATTGGCAGTAGTCAGTTCTATAGTGCGTTCCTGAAGACTTTTTACATGCTCTCCAAGTTTTGAATGCAGCTTGGCATTTTCCAGGGCAAATCCGATCCCGCCAATCATTATGGACACAATTTGTTCATCGTCTACATCAAATACTTCCTCTGTCTCTTTATCGGAGAGATTCAGGACCGCTATCAGATTTTCTCTTATGAAAATCGGCATACTCAAAAATGATAGTGATCCGCATTTAAGATCGTTCGGCTTACAAGTCCTTGGATCTGTTTCAATGTCCTGAATAAGGAGGGGCTTCCTGTCAGATACGACGTGTCGTGCCAATGAGTCATTGATATTTATGTAAGAACCCTTTTTCATTCCTGCTTCCAGTCCCTTTGATGCTACTATGCAAAACCGCTGTTTTTCGGATTCAACTATAAACACAGATCCCCTCCGCGCCTTGGTCACTGCCATTGTCTTTTCCAACAGTGTATTCAGCAACTTATCAATATTTAAACTCTTGCTTGCGATTTCAGTAAGTTCCTTAATAGCAAATAACTCGAAAATCCTGAGCCTTAAGTTATCGGTTGTTTTTTGAAAATTATCCATGATGCTGTTAAACGAAAGTGCTATATCATGCAGTTCAGTTGCATCTTTTTGTAAATCCATCAAGCAACTTTCACCTGTCTCAGCCTTTTTGATTGAAGTCGACATCATGATAAATCTGTCGAAAATTTGACGGATGAGAATCAAACCGGAAAGAATGAGAACAAGACTGAAAACCACAATAATTATTTGAGATAATTCAAAAGAGGTATTACTTTTATAGAAAATATAGAAAATAATAATAAAAGGCAGAATAGAAACCAGAGTTTCAACAATTAAAAGATTGTATCGCAACCCTTTTTTCCTGATGCTTAAATTTTCAGTATCAGATAATGCCATTTTGCCTCCTGTCGAGAATTAACCCTGATATCTCACTACTTACCCTTATATTATTCTTCGGCAAATCATGGCATGTACTTTAAAAATCTGCGTTGAAGGGGCAGGGGGCAAAGGATGCAAATTTTTTATGACAATATGTACAAACTAAATCCATTTCAGTTTAGAGTCGTCTCATGAGACATCCAAGTGAAATACCATCTCTGGTCTACGCGGACTTTGAAGGCCAGATCTATGACCTGCCTGAACTTAAGATGGCAGGAAGAAGCGGCCGTGTTTTGCATCCGGTAGACCTTAGAGATCTTATTCCATTGCCTGAGGGGAGTGAGCTTTTTGTGCTGCCTGACCGCCTGCCTGTGGGCTGGGATCAGGATCGGGATAATATGGAGGTGCTGGATGAGGACCCTGCCAATGCTAAGGGAAAAGTCCGGGCAGTTGCTGCTTTTATGGCCCCTGCCTATACCCAGACCGCTCTTGCCGCCTTCTACAGGTCGAATTCCGATATCCCTCCCTTGCCCCTCTTTACTTACACTGCGGTTGGCTGGTGGAAGGGACATTTTTGGGCGGCGGGCTTCAGGAGTGATCCTGATACACGTCAGGATTTGCGCAATTTTCGTCCTGAAGAAGTCCGCAAAAAAACCATTGCCATGCTTAAAAAAAATAAGGAAAACAGGTTAATACAACATCTGGGAAGATGCAGCCTCACCTATGGGTGTCCTGCTGCAAAAAATTACTTCCTGGGAAGGTGGGAGGCCCCTCTTCCCACTTCATCTGTTTGTAACGCAGCCTGCCTGGGATGTATATCGTTGCAATCAGAGGGCGTGCCTCCTGCCTGTCAGGACAGGATTACCTTTGTACCCACAACAGAAGAAGTTGCAGGGGTTGCGGTCCCCCACTTAAAAAGGGCACAGAGACCCGTGGTGAGCTTTGGACAGGGATGTGAGGGGGAACCTCTGCTTCAGGCAAAATTGTTGGAGCAGTCGGTGATCAGGATACGAGAGGAGACTGATAAAGGGACTATTAATCTCAACACCAATGCCGGCCTTCCCAAAAAAGTGCAAAATCTAATTTCTGCAGGGCTTGACAGCATAAGGATCAGTATGAACAGTACACGCAGAGAATATTATCATGCCTACTTCCGTCCCAAAGGCTATGATCAAAATGATGTGCTGGCTTCATGGAAGATTATGAAAGAAGCCGGCCGCTTTGTTTCCATCAATCTGTTTGTCCTGCCGGGTCTTACTGATGAGATGGCAGAGATCGACCGGCTTTCAGACCTGATAGAGGAAATGGGCCTTGATCTTATCCAGCTCAGGAATCACGGTATTGATCCTGACTGGTATTTAGATGGCATCGGCTATGAATATACAGGTCATCGGACAGGAATGTTGGGTATGGTAACAATACTTAAAAAGCGGTTTCCCAAGCTCCGGTTCGGCTATTTCAATCCCTATTTGAGGTCGGATTAAGGCAAAGGACAGAGGTCAAAGGTCGGAGATCAGAGGGCAGAAGTCAGTAGGCAAGAGCAAGGGGCATAGAGCAATCAACAATCATCAATCAACAATCATCAATCCAGAGGATTAAATAATGAACTACAAAAAGACACTAAGCCTTCCCAAGACACGCTTTCCGATGAAGGCAAATCTCGCTCAGCGGGAGCCTGAAATGCTCAAGCGCTGGAAGGCCATGGACCTTTATGGGCGTCTGAGAGAACAAGGACAGGGACGGCCTTCTTTCATACTTCATGACGGCCCTCCTTATGCAAATGGCCACATACACCTGGGTCATGCGATCAATAAGATCCTGAAGGACATAATCGTTAAATCTCACCATATGATGGGGTTTGATACGCCATACGTGCCGGGGTGGGACTGCCACGGACTGCCCATTGAACACAATGTTGAGAAAGACTTGGGATCCAAGAGGTCCAAGATGAGCAAGTTGGCCGTGCGTAAAGCGTGCCGGCGCTATGCGGGAAAATTTGTACGCATACAGAAAGAGGAATTTTCAAGGCTGGGAATATTGGGAGACTGGGATAACCCATATCTCACAATGACCTACGACTACGAGGCCTCCATCTGTAGAGAGTTTTGCCGTATATTTATGGATGGTCATATTATAAAGAGTAAAAAACCGGTCTATTGGTGTCCTGGTTGTGTGACCGCACTGGCAGAGGCTGAGGTAGAGTATGCCCCACACAAGTCTCCTTCCATTACAGTAAGATTTGCAGCCGGGGATGCCCTCAAGCAGTGGCTTGAGGATCGTTTTGGAACGTTGGCCGGCCCTGCCTTTGCGCTTATCTGGACCACTACTCCCTGGACCCTGCCTGCCAATCTGGCAGTGGCGCTTCACCCTGACTTTGATTACGTGGCTGTTGAGGTCCAGGTTGGTGCAGGGAAAAAAGAAATTTGGATACTGGCAGAAGGGAGGTTGCTTTCTACCTTGATTGCCGCTGGTCTTGAGCAGAAAGATGCCAAAATCCTGGATACATTCAGGGGCGGAGATATTGAAGGAATGTATGTAAAACACCCATTCCTTGAAAGGAACAGTCTCCTTATTATCGCCCCCTATGTTACGCTTGATACAGGCACAGGATGTGTTCACACTGCTCCGGGCCATGGAGCGGATGACTATGAAAGCGGTATCAGATATGGGCTTGATATCTATTCCCCCGTGGACGACTACGGCAGGTTTACCTCAGAGATAAAGGAATTCGAGGGAGAAAACATCTTTAATGCAAAAGACAAGATTGTTGAGATTCTGCGGGATAAGGGCAGCCTTGTGGCTCATGAGACTATTGAGCACAGCTATCCACACTGCTGGCGTTGCAAAAAGCCGGTGATTTTTCGAGCAACCCCGCAGTGGTTTATCTCTATGGAGGCAGGGGCGCTGCGTGAAGAGGCCCTTCGCGCCATTGAGACCGTCAGATGGATTCCTGACTGGGGAAAAGAACGTATTTACGGAATGATAGAGACAAGGCCTGACTGGTGCATTTCCAGACAGAGGGCCTGGGGTATTCCCCTTACTGTCCTTATCTGTGAGGATTGCG
>JAYEFH010000382.1:0-1594 GCA_034658555.1 Thermodesulfobacteriota bacterium
TCCGCTCCGGTGTGCAGCGTGGTGTCTGGTGCTTGTTTCAAATGGGCTCGGATGAGAACATCAAGCCGGATGAATTTTACAGTAAGGAGACAGGAGATTTGCCCTTGAATCTCGACCTGAGCAGGGATTATTCCCTGGTCAACCCGAACGGCGCCCGCCAGCGTGGCTGGACGCCGGAGGCCGGTCCTGACCGCGCCAAGGTGAAAGACTATGTTCGCCAGTCCCTTACCGACAGGCAGGTGGCATCTGTTATGGAGATTAGAGAAACTGTTGCGAGCAAGTATGGGGACATACCTCATAAAATCATTAATGAGGCGGTTTCTGATCTTGTAAAAGGCGAAAAGGCCATGGCATTTAAAGGAAAAGTCGGCCAGGATAACAAGCCTGACCAGCTCCTTTCCGGCACCAAGGCAGCATTTTTTACCCCTGAATCTGACGATATCATCATTACACCTGCCAAGGCCTCAGAGAAAGGGTGGATTGATCAGCCCAGCAAGACCTTCAGTCTTAACGGCAGGGCCGGGGCCCGTGTTATTATGCCCTTGCTGCGACGGATCAGTCCCCTGTACAACCTTCATCACCTGCCGCAAGCGCTTCACCGATGCCTCGGAGCCGGCTACCTGGATCGGATTTGGCGGCTCCGGCGTTGCCCAGCGGATTCGTACTGCCGTGGCAGAGGGGCTGGAAAAATTCGTAGCGCTCAAGCTCAATCCGGTGGATGAGATGGTAGCCGGCTACGGTCGGGCACTACGGGTGCTCTCCGAACAATGGCCGGTTCTGGACGGCGATGAGGAAGTCGGACCGGTGCGTGCCATGAACGAGGCCTCCCAGGTGGTCGCCGAACACCAGATCAAACGGATCACCAGCGGTCGGTTACAGATGGAAGACCTGACGCCTGAGGCAGCCATGGCCCTGACCCTGTATGGCATCTACGGCCTGGCGGAATTTCCTTTTGACGAGGCGTTGAACCTCTCACGTTCCCTTAATATCGGCCTGGAGGCCAAGAATGGCGGCTATAGACCGGACGGCCGGTTTGCCGGTATCAACACGGCAGTCGGCAGCGGCAGAAGAACCAGGACCGCTCGGGCCGAAGAGTCAGGTTTCCACGCCCCACTGGTCAGGAAGGGCAGTAAGTTGCGCCTTGTTCTGCCGGAGGAGCGCGATCCTAGAAGGCTTGTCGATCCGCAGACCGAATGGGATATCCTGCATGGCGTCATAATGGCCTTTCGGGAGGGCGATATCCCTGTAGCGCGCGGCTATCTCGACCGGCATGCTGAAGGCCGGCAGGATCTCATCCGCAACCTCCTGGATGTCTGGGCGGTCGAAATGAGCAATGAGGGCTTACGCAAAGAGGCTCAGGCCATGCTCTTTGGTCTGAAATGATCTCCAAAATCAAAAGGGCAGGAATGAAATGGCAGAAAAAACTTTCTCCTATTTACAAAACATTCTGAAACAACACCGGCCAGAGCTTATCAGTGGCTACCATGTGCAGTCACTGGGACTTTTCGGTTCGTATGTCCGGCAGGAGCAACACTTAGGCAGTGACCTTGATGTGCTGGTCTCCTTTACCGAGCCTCCAAGCCTTCTCAAGTTT
>JAYEFH010000383.1:0-1594 GCA_034658555.1 Thermodesulfobacteriota bacterium
CGGGATGGACTGGCTACTAACACCAGGTCGTTTGCCTGGGAGACTGGGTGTTGACAATCATGGATTCAGGTATTTATTTATTAGAATGAATTCCATGGATTACAATGCTTTTTTTGAAAATGCACTTAAGGATGCAATAACCGCCCACAAGGAAAGCCTTGAGTCCTGCGGCCAAAAACTCATTGAGCTTGCGCAATGGACATGCAGGGCCTTTGAGAACAATGGCAAGATCATCCTCTTCGGAAACGGGGGAAGTGCTGCTGATGCCCAACATATAGCAGCAGAGTTTGTAAACCGTTTCCGACTGGAGAGGAAACCACTTCCTGCAATCGCCCTTACTACGGATACATCTATCCTTACTGCAATATCAAACGACTACGACTTTAGCCAGGTATTTTCCAAACAGGTCCAGGCCCTTGCCGGACCGAAGGATGTAGTCCTTGGAATCAGCACCAGCGGAAATTCACCTAATGTGCTAAAAGCCCTTTCCGTTGCCAAAGAAATAGGGGCAAAGACCGTGGGTATTACCGGGGAAAATGGCGGAAAGATGGATCAGTGTTCTGATTTGGTCATATGTGCGGCATCATCTGATACCCCTCGGATTCAAGAGGTCCATATTTTTTTTGGGCATCTGTTATGCGACCTTGTGGAACGGCAAATTTTTAGTTCAATATAATTTAGATATGAGCTATCCTGAACCAATAGATCTCTCCGGCCTCAAGACCTATTCACTCTATGATCGTCCCAGTAAAGTTACAGTCTCTGACTTTGCACGACCGGTCTCTTCCGGCCTCAAGTTAAAGGATTTTCTGGAACTACTCCCCAACCAGTTGGCTGCAAAAGATTTTAAGGCCGTGGTCCAGGCGGTTTGCACCGCGGTACGGAATGGGCGCATGGTCTTGCTCGCCATGGGCGCCCATGTAATAAAGGTAGGATTAAATCCCATATTGATAAAACTCATGGAGCGCGGGATTTTTTCAGGAATTGCATTGAACGGGGCGGGAATTATTCATGACTCAGAAATAGCCATGGCCGGCAAGACTTCTGAGGACGTGGCGTCAGTTCTTGGTGAGGGTCAATTCGGGGCAGCCAGGGAAACAGGCGAATTTCTTAATCAGGCAATACGCAAAGCAGCCCAAAATGGTAAGGGCCTTGGTGAAACCGTGGGACATGCCCTGCTTGAAGCAGGATTTCCTTACAACGGCCAGAGCCTTTTAGCCAGTGCGGCCGGATTGGGGGTACCTGTGACTGTTCACGTCGCAATGGGTACTGACATCATTCATATCCACCCAAGTGTCGATGGCGCCGCCACAGGCAAGGCATCCCACCATGACTTCAGGCTTTTTTCCAGCCTTGTAGCCAAGCTTGATCAAGGGGTCTTACTCCATGTGGGTTCTGCCGTACTCTTGCCGGAAGTTTTTCTCAAGGCATTGACACTTGTCCGTAACCTGGGTTGTCCTGTAAAGGAATTTACTACTGCCAATTTCGATTTTATCCGTCACTACAGGCCCTTGACCAACGTGGTCCACAGACCTAACTTAGAAGGCGGCCAGGGGTTCAACATCATAGGCCATCACGAGATTATGCTTCCCTT
>JAYEFH010000384.1:0-7290 GCA_034658555.1 Thermodesulfobacteriota bacterium
CAATATGAATGCCTTTATTCGGATCAGACTGATACCTCTCAAGCAGCATTACATTAATTGTATTAAACAATTTAGGGTCGGTTAAGCCGGATCCTGAAATCTTTTTTGCGGCTTCTGTTCTTTGTGCGACGTTATTGGATTTAAGCATGTTCATGTACATAGCCACTTCTGTTGAACGGTCCGTTTGTGCCTGAACATTATTTGCACTAATCATTTGAAAGAAAAATATTATGGCAACCGCAGACAAAAGGTGAATAATATTTTTTATCATCTTGATACTCCTTAACTTTGTCCATTGTCGGGGAAACGGCTTGTAGCTGTAAGCCGAAATGGATATATGTTTTTTCGTAAGCGTTCACAGGGCACCGCATCTGCTTTGTTGTCAGGCACTATGAAGTACAGAGAATACGTCTGTGTACCCTCCGCCTCGCATCTGCAACACCCTGTAAACGCTCACAGTTCCGTGGGTTGCAGTAAAACTGACGTTCTAATCCCATGAACGGTTACGTTTTTTCAAATCTCTTAATACATTATGGATGGAATGCCCCAAAAGACAGAAATCTACGAGATAATATCTTATTATAGAAAACTGATGATAGTGTCAAGCCCAAGCCAAAACCGACGTTATCGCTATATTTTTATTGGCAAGCCTTTCGGCTACACACCCCGCTTTTAAGCATACCCCAACGATATTTGATACGTCAGGCAGAAGCCTGGGGACTGTTAACACCCCTTGCTACACCGCTGTGAGCATCATGTAACACATGGAGAACCTTCCGCTCTCCGGGATGAAACAAAGTATTCTGTCGCCCCTTTTTATCCTGTCTGATTTAAAAAACTCTTCCAGAATGATATAGATAGAAGCCGCTCCGGTGTTTCCTTTGTAGGCCAGGTTGGTAAACCACCTCTCCAGGGGGATCTCGAAGTCGATGCTTTTCATATGGTCATAAAGTTCCGGCATAAAGTACTCAGAGGAATAGTGGGGCAGAAACCATGTGATATCAGATGGCGAGAGGGCATATTTTTTGATGATACTGGACAGCGTACGCTCCACTGCTGTTGTGACGATTTCTTGATTCAAGAATCTTGCATCCTGCTTTATTAGAAAAGCGCCCTTTTTAAGGGCCTGCTGTAGAGAGGGAAACTCGCGCCATCCGATGATGTCTCCTTTATCGTTTTTTATTGCTCCGGCGTACATACAGGTTTTAAGCTGATTGGCATGAGAAATGTGTTCAATCCAGTCGATTTTAAGGGCAAGTTTGCCGGGTGACAAGGTATTGGTCAGGAAGACCGCGCCTGCTCCATCGGAGAGCATCCAACGAAGAAAATCCGCATTAAAAGTCACTGGAGACGATTCGTCTAAGTCTTCGACCTTCTCCTGACTGACTTGTCCAAAGAACCGGCTACGTATGAAGGAGGATGCCAGTTCCGAACCGCTGGCCACGACGTTTTTCGCAAGGCCCGTAGCCACGGTCATATATGCGTATTTCAATGATGTCATTCCGGAAAGACAGATCCCCGCAGTGCTGACCACTTCGCACGGAATATTTCCCAATTCTCCATGCACCATTGATCCATGACCAGGCATCAATTGATCCGGTGTGGATGTCCCGCAACAAAGGCACTCGATATCATCCAGGGAAAAACCTTCATAAGGCTTTAACCGGCGAATCGCTTCTGCCGTAAGCTGGGCGTTTGTGTGTGTTGTCAAGCCGGTGGCAGGATCAATGGCATAATACCTTTGATGGATTTTATTTTTTCGCAGGATGATTTTCCTGATACGGGATGATACCTGGTCCACCATGCCCAAGATCTTTTCAATCTCATCGTTGCTGACAGGATTGTTTGGCAGAAAAGCCGCGATATCAGTTATATAAACATCCATTGTAACTGCTCAGGTAGTTAGGCTGAAGGCCAAAGGCTGAAGTATATGTGACCGTTCACGGGTTCAGTGTTACCTTTCTATAGGGGTTTAAAGGTTCAGGGTTCAGAGGTTGATGGTTGTTTTCTATTCTCATGCCTTCTCCATTCAGAACTCACGAATCAACGGTTCAAATTTTCGGTAAACCCCGCACCCTGAGCTTTCAGCTTTGAGCTTTCAGCCCTCAGCCTTCCACCTTTATCATATTTTTGCCTTGGCGTGACAGGCCTTTAAGAGGTCAGCATAATTCTGGTAGAAAACCTCCTCTTCCAATTGTGTAGGGGTAACCGCATTTGTAAGAGTATAGTAATCAAGATCGTGAATAATGATTTGATCCTTTACTGATTCGTACAAATGAGTTCCGGGCAAAGGCGTCAGCACTGTTAGTATCGGCAAGTCAATGGCGTTATCCTCGATGTATCTTGCGAGTGTTTCAAATTGGGCCTCTTTATAATCCGGAGAAACGATGAAGTCACCTACGATGGTGATGCCGATATCGTGCAATATTCGGATAGCTTCCGAGTTAGTTGCGGCGTTGTTGGCCTTTTTCATTTTCTGAAGGCCTTCATTGCTGATTTCTTCAAAGCCAATAATCACTGACCGCAGTCCTGCTTTTTTCCACTGCAACAGCAGGTCGGAATGACGCACTACAGTGTCAGACCGGATGTCCGCCAGGAAGTGTTTTTTTATCCCGGCTTCCTTAATACCTTCGCATAGTCTGCGTGCGTGATCGGGATTGCCAAAGGTATTGGCATCGACCAGACGGATAACAGGAATGTCCTCAAGCAACCGGATGTCGCGCAAGATGCTTTCGATTTTGTGGGTGAGATAGCGCCCTCCTGCCTGGCCGGCAATGCAACAAAATGAACAGTTGTATGGGCAGCCGAAAGCCGTGGCTACAAAACCGACTCTGAGATTCAGAGATGACAGTGTATAGCTCTCACGGTATTGCCTTACAAGATCGTAACAAGGAGATTTTTCATCCACCAGGTCAAGGGCAGAGTATCTTCGGGGAATATATGAGAGACGATTTCCCGAATCGGTCTTGGCAACGCCGGCAATGGTCCTTGTCTCGCCTCCCGACTCAATGGTTGACACAAGTTCTCTCAGGCTCGCCTTTCCCAAACCTATGACAATATGGTCAATGTCGCGTTGATTAAAGAACTCCGGGTCATTGCTGGCATGCATACCCCCTACCACCACGGTTGCACCGCAAACATCCTTGATCTCCGATGCGAGTATGAGCATGGTGTTGGCTTCACAGGTCACTCCGGTAATCCCGGCGATATCAGGCCTGAACTCAGAGAGAACATCTTGGAATACGGAAGGTTCTGCCTTGAGATCGACAATACGGACCTCGTGTGTTTCGAGGTTACCCGCCAGGACTTCGAGAGCAAGGGGTTCCCCGCGGAAAATCTGCTTCAGGGAATCGATTCCATACTGTTCTTCCGGAATACTGCGACCGCAATTAGGAGGGTTGACAAGGAGAATCTTCATCAATTCAAGGGTTCAGGGGTTCAATGTTCATGTTAAAAGACGAACGTCCAACATCGAACATCGAACGTCCAACGTCGAATGAACTACCCCGCCGCAAGCGGCGGGGAATAAAACCCCAAGTGATTTAAGGCAAATGCGCATTTTGTGAATGATTTTTTTGATGATTCTGGCCGTTTTCCCAGGTCATACTTCTGTTTCTCTATTTTCACCCGTTCGATGTTCGATGTTGGACGTTCGATGTTCGATGTTCATCTTTTTAATAGTTCATTTTTTCTCATTCAACACTGTAAGCGTTTACAGGGTGCTGCATATGCGAGGCGTACGGGTACGTAGACGTACTCCCTGTACTTCAAGTGCCCGACCTGCCTGCCGGCAGGCAGGCAACAAAGCAGATGCGGTGCCATGTGAACACAACCCACAGAACTGTAAGCGTTTACAGGGTGCTGCATATGCGAGGCGTACGGGTACGCAGACGTACTCCCTGTACTTCAAGTACCCGGCAACGAAGCAGATGCGGTGCCATGTGAACGCTTACAACCAACACATGGGATCTTCGGCCAGATAATCGCCGGTGATCTGGTAGGCATTTCCCCGGCAACCGTAGCATCTATACTTCAGCTCACATTTACCGCAACGCCCTTTTATCAATTGCCGTATGTTTCTGAGTTCTTGGATAACCGGGCTCTTGTTTAAGATATGCTCCAGTGTATCTTCACGGACATTTCCAACAGACAGATTTACTCCGGGGCATGGATGGATGTCTCCATTGGCGATCACAGTGCATGAGTACTCATGCCTGGCGCAGTGAGAGACTGCCAATGGTGGATGGGGAATCCACTTGTTGCCGAACTCCTCGGCATCAATCCTTGCAATGGTCTCAAACAGGGTCCTGGTTTTTTGAATCGATACCTCCAGGTCAGGATGCTCTTTTGCCCTGCCCTGCCAGGTCATGATCTCTACATAGGGGATGATTCCCTGTCTCCTGGCCCATCGCCACAATTCGGGAAGTTCTTCATAGTTCTGACGGCATATGACGGTTTCAACTCCAAGTATGTGTGTCTCATCCGGGTAACCAACAGCCTTTAAGGCTTCAAGACCTCGCTCTATGGCCTGAAATGTCCCGGGATGTCCGGCCAGGAAGTCCTGGATATCAGGGCGTCTGCTGTTCATCTTAACGACAACGGCAACACCCCTGTCATAAAGGGCCCTGGCCTTGGACGGCGTTATCATCGTCCCGCTGGTAAAGAGATCTGCTTTTACGCCTTTGGACAGTATGTAATCTATGACATTTATCAGATAGGGATAGAGCAAGGGCTCGCCGCCGCCCAGTATGATTATCTTGCGTGCCCCAAGGGCTACGGCCTGGTCCACTACGTCCAGTATTTCAGGTAGTGAAAGTTCGTTTTCCATAGGTAAGCCGGATGATGCATAACAGTATATACAGCGCAGATTGCACGCCCTCGACAGCTCAAGTTCCAGGGACAGGAGACCCTTTTTGGCACGGGCCTCGGCGATCTCTTCTTGAGAAAACTCAAGTCCCCAATGTTTTTCAAAACAGCTCATGGTTTATTATTCCTAAAGTCAAAAAAACGTTTCAGCTTTCGTCCGCCTGCCTTTTCCATAGTGCTTACCACTTCACGCCTGGGCCTTAGTATTACCTCAGGACGGACCCTGAGGCGAGCCTGGAGGAATTCGCCCACCATGTCTGCATCAATATCTGATGCGTCTGTGCCTGCAACCACCCTTATTTCATCTGAAAGATCATAAGAAGACCTCACCTCCACATAGGCCTCTTCCACATGTTTGAGCCCCCTGAGTGCCCGGAAGATCATCTCCGGATAGATAGTCGTGCCATGAAACTTGAGGCGTTGAGCAAGCCTTCCCTCTATAGTGCCCAGACGAGTTGTACGCCAACCGCATGGGCATGGGTCTGTATGAAGCCGGGCCACATCTCCGGTACGAAAACGTATAAGAGGAAAGCCCTCCACGCCCAGCGGGGTGACCACAACTTCACCGGCTTCGCCTGTGGGCAGAACATTTTCATCTTCATCCACGATCTCAACCAGGGCAAGCTCCGGATGGATATGCCCACCGCAAGAGGCATGACACTCGCAAAAGCAAGTCTCCAGCTCTGTTGCAGCGTACGAAGAATAGACGTGCGCTCCCCAGGCCTCTTCCAAATCTTTACCAAGAGGGATCAAGGAGTGATCCGGCCCACGGACCGGTTCACCAATTGTGACAAGAGAATGCACCCCGGAGCTGTTGGGAGAATAACCCTGGGCCTTTCCCCACTGCGCCAACTTTAACAGGAACGTAGGCACGCCCACGATTCCATCAGGCTTGAGCCGGCGTATCAGTTCCCACTGTCTGGCGGACTGGCCGGGTCCGCTCCGGATGGCAGTGGCACCAAGCTGGACAAGACCGGAAAAATAGGCCAGTCCGGCGATAAAACACCGGTCCAGGGTCACACAGATAAGATAACGGTCTCCAGGCCGGACCCCAGTGCCCCAGAAGGCCATGAGTTCGTTAAAGGCAAGCCGCTCAAGGTCGTTCCTGGTGTATGGAACCACTATGGGATTTCCTGTTGTCCCTGAAGTCAGTGACAGGTCGGCTATTGATGCGGCTTCAACTGCCTGAAAGGCTGCCGGGTCAGTTTCCAGCGCGCTGCGGCTGGTGAACGGCAAGGACCTGAAATCTTCCAAGGTAATTATGTCTTCAAAGCTGCAACCCAGCGCTCTCAGAAGTTGCTTGTAATAAGGGGCTTGACCGGCTTGCTGAACCTGGCTTCGCAAAAGCCCTGCCTGGAAATTTTCTATTTTTTCCGGGTCCGCGGTCCGCCATTCCAAAGCAGTCTTCAAAGAATAGCGGCTCTGCGTCAAACTACATCTAGTCATTGCCGTGAATAGCCGAAGATGTGATTGGATCGGACATCATGCCCGACTTATAGCCGGTGATTTTAAAAGGATTCACGCCTCGCTTGGCCAACTCGGTCGCTATGGACTCCCTGGCTTGATCCTTCAACGCGCGAATACAGTCCGGATTGTCACCACGCCCGGATGGTATTATCGGAGACAGGATGACCATCTTCACCCTGGATGGTGTGAGAAACCTGCTACCCGGTGGCATCAGGCGGTCAGTCCCCAGGATACATACCGGCACTATGGATATTTCTGTATTACAAGCCAACCGGAAAGCCCCATTTTTAAAACGCGCAAGCCTGCCGTCTCTGGAGCGGTGTCCCTCAGGCCAAAATATGAGAGAACACCCCGATGCCAGCAGTTCCTCTCCCCTGCTCTGGACTATCTCCCAGCCGTCATTTGAATTTATGTAACGCGCGAGTCGCATTACCCACTTGTAGACCGGAATTCGAAAGGGCCACGATGTCACAAAGGCATTTTCAAACGGCAGCACACCAAAAAGGTAAGGGTCTATTGAGGAATTATGATTGGCCACAAATATTGCCGGGGGTTTAATTCCGCTGGAAAAGTTTTCTACGGTTACCGGGGCCATAAAGGGGACAACACGCACCAATGCCCAGCCATAAAGACGAATACTCTTCCTGATTACTCTATCCATTGGCTGGTTTGCAAAGACGCTGTATATCAATAGCAAGGGGAGTATAAAACAGAGACAGAAAACAGTGAAAATAGCAAAGACAGGCCAGATATAAAGGTTGAGCAACAGCTTTTTAGGGCTCACTCACTACTCCTTGGCAGCTTGCTGATTACTGAGACGAGCAACAAGCTCAAAAAGATCGCCCAGAGTCCTTACAGCCCGAACCGCCTCTTCATCGGTCATCTTCATCCCAAAGGCCTTTTCCAGGGCCACAACCATGTCTACCGCATCCAGGCTGTCCAGCCCCAGGTCCTCAT
>JAYEFH010000385.1:0-7284 GCA_034658555.1 Thermodesulfobacteriota bacterium
AATTATTGCTTTTGTAATTGGAGATAGGAGCAAGGAAAGTTGTAAAAAATTATGGAAACGCATTCCTTATTCATATAGAGGCAAAAGATCATTTAGTGACTTTTGGGAATCATATAAACATATTTTTTATCCTAATTTGCATAAATATGTAGTAAAGGAAACTGGTGAAACAAACCATGTAGAACGATTGTTTTGTACTGTTCGTCAATAGTTACAGAAAGTATCGAGAAAGATATTAGCTTTTTTTAAGGTTTTATATATACACAGTATTGTCTTTAAAGTCTTCTTTGTTGCCTATAATCGTTATGTATCCGTTGAGACTTAACGACCACCTTAGCGGCATATCAACTAAATCAAAATTAAAAATTCCCTATGACCTTATGCATATCCCTGTCAATTTGACTCATGCTTCAGTGCTGCCGCCGATGAGGAACCCTTGACGTATATTCAAAAAAATGGTATCCGAGCGATGCTGGAAGCACTTTTGAGTTCATGGGTTAGTGCTTTACGTCGGGGCGTGGCGCAGTCTGGAAGCGCACCTGAATGGGGTTCAGGGGGTCGGAGGTTCGAATCCTCTCGCCCCGACCAATTAACGGCCATCTCAGTCCGCTTTTGCAGGTCCATTGATGATCCTGGCCTTTTTGAGTGATTTCGGACTAAAGGACCCTTATGTGGGGGTAGTCAAGGCAGTCGTGCTTGGCATCAATCCCGCCTTGAGTATTGTGGACATCAGTCATCAAGTTGCCCCACAGGATGTCATAGGCGGATCCTTTATCCTGGGATCGGCTTTTAGGGAATTCCCCTCTGGAACCGTCTTTCTCTCTATAGTTGATCCGGGTGTCGGGTCTCAAAGGATTGGTCTCCTGGCTGTTACTGAGCATTACACGTTTCTGGCACCGGACAACGGTCTTTTGAGTATGGTGTTCCGATATTCTGAAAAAGTAACCTGCTTCAGCATAGAGAATAGTCACTATTTCAGACGTCCGGTCGGTGATACATTCCACGGAAGAGATATCTTTGCCCCTGTTGCCGCATATCTGAGCCTTGGAGCGAGACCACACTTCTTTGGCCCTCCCTGTCCGGACCCTGTTCAGCTTCCATGGCCTGAACCGATTGTCAGAGACCAATATATTAAAGGCGAAGTAATATATATAGATGGCTTTGGAAGCCTGATTCTCAACGTACCCTCTAAGCTCATCCAGCACAGGGAACCGGTTAGAAAACAGTTCAAGGCCAATATCAAAGGGATGGAATTATCCATACTCAACACTTACTCAGACGCAGCCACTGGTAAGCCTCTGGCCCTTATTGGCAGCTCCGGTTTTCTGGAAATCGCTGTGAATCAAGGGAGTGCGGCGGAAATGTTTAGTGCTGGTGTCGGTGAACCGGTTGTTATTCGGAAAGTGCCTGAAGTTTAAAGTGTCTATTTAGTGTCTGAACGAAAAGACCGTTCAGACACAATGTTGAATTCAAAATGTTGAATGTTGAATTCAAAAAGGAAGTAATCTTAATATGTTAATTGTCCACGACTTCATTAAGAAAACAAAATTTGGGGTTTTCGTTCAGCCACTATTTAGATTTTATCAAATAAGCCGATAACCAGTATGCTTGAATTCTTGTTCAAACAAGTAAATTCTCTATAGTCTCCTTCAATTCCTGTATTTCAAAGGGCTTGGAAAGAATACTGTCGGCCTTTTTTTCATGAGCGAGTTCTTCAGCGTGATATCCGTAACCGGTAATGGCAATTACAGGTATGTTCGGATATTTTTGTTTAAGAACGGAGATGATGCCTATGCCGCTGACGTATGGCATAGTTATGTCAGTTATCACGAGGTCGTAGTCTCTGCCCTTAATTTCCTTTAGGCCCTGCAGCCCGTCACCTGCTGTAACGACCTTATAACCGAAATAAACCAGGTAATCCTCCAGCATACTACGGACTTCCTGATCATCTTCGATAACTAGTATGCGTTTTTGATCTTGCGCCATTTTTCTACACAATCAGAGAATCTTATTAATAAATGTAATTAACTATTTAGGTTGAAGGCTGAAAGATTTCGACCATCACGCAACGATCGAACAGAGATAAATCCTCTAAACTAATACTGCAATCTCGTCAGCACAGCCTTTTCGTTCAGACACTATCTATCTATTTATGGATTTGATGTCAACCTTTATGCCTTTGCATTGCCCAATCCTTAACACTGATTTATCATGTTATTATGAAACAAAATCTTTCTAACATAGTCCGAGCACGCAGGACTACCCGTGTCATTCATGTTGGGGATGTGGCCATTGGAGGCAAACACCCCATTGCAGTCCAATCTATGACCAACACAGACACAAGAGATGTCCCGGGCACGGTTGCACAGATTCACCGTTTGCAGGAGGTCGGGTGTGAAATTATAAGGGTGGCGGTGCCTGATACTGTTGCCGCTCAAGCGATTTCAGAAATTAAAAAATCAATTTCCATACCCATTATTGCAGATATACACTTTGACTGGCGTCTAGCTGTGGTCTCGATCGAATCCGGTGCCGACTGCATAAGGATAAATCCCGGAAACATAGGAAGTCGGAAAAAGCTGGCACGAGTAGTAGAAAAGGTCAAAGAATACGGAATATCCATGAGGGTGGGGGTCAATGCAGGCTCCCTTGAAAAGGACATCAGAAAAAAATTCGGCGGTCCAATACCTGAAGCCTTAGTGGAAAGCGCCATCAGAAATATCGGCCTTGTAGTTGATATGGGCTGCGAGTCCATCAAGATCTCCATAAAATCTTCAGATGTCCTTAATACAGTAGATGCTTACCGTCAGTTGTCTCGGGAGACGGATTTTCCTCTGCATCTTGGTGTAACCGAAGCAGGAGGGCTTATCCCCGGAACAGTCAAGAGCAGTGTTGCCCTTGCGATCCTTTTCATGGATGGTATAGGTGATACTATGAGGATTTCGCTGACCAGAGATCCGGTAGAAGAAATCCAGGTCGCATACGAAATCCTTCGAGCACTGAAAATAAGGCAGCGAGGTCCGGAAATAATTTCATGTCCCACATGTGGTCGATGTGAGATAGACCTTTTTTCTCTGGCTTCTGAGGTGGAGCGCAGGGCGCAACGTATTCCCTATCCATTAAAGCTGGCTGTAATGGGATGCATAGTAAACGGCCCTGGAGAGGCCAGGGAAGCGGATATCGGCCTTGCCGGCGGAAAGGGAGTTGGTCTTATCTTCAAAGGAGATCGCCTTTTGAAAAAGGTGCCTGAGCAGGAACTTCTGGAAACGTTTTGGGCAGAGGTGGAACTGTTGCTGGAAATCGAGAGGCAAAAAGTCGAAGACAGAGGAAAGAAAGACAGAGGATAATGAGATATTCGAGGTTGTTTTTACCTACCTTAAAAGAGGTTCCTGCAGAGGCAGAGGTCGTATCCCACAAATTGTTGTTAAGGGCCGGCATGATCAGAAAGCTGGCTTCCGGTCTCTATTCATATCTGCCCGTTGGCCTGAGGTCCCTTCGCAAGGTGGAAAAGATAATCAGGGAAGAGATGGACCGTGCCGGTGCACAGGAAGTGCTCCTGCCCATTGTCCAACCGTCAGAGCTCTGGCAGGAAAGCGGCAGATGGGAACGTTACGGAAAGGAACTCCTGCGTTTTGAGGACAGGCATGGCAGGACCAGTTGTCTTGGTCCTACACATGAAGAGGTAATCACAGACATTGTGAGAAAGGAGATCAGATCCTATCGTGATCTTCCACTGAATCTGTACCAGATCCAGACAAAATTTCGAGATGAAATCCGGCCTCGCTTCGGCCTTATGCGGAGCAGAGAATTCCTGATGAAAGACGCCTACAGCTTTGATGTGGATGATGAGGCCCTTGAGAAGACCTATCAGGTTATGTACAAGGCCTATTGCCGAATATTTGAGCGCTGCGGCCTTGATTTCAGGCCTGTTGAGGCAGATACGGGCAGCATCGGAGGACATGCCTCCTATGAATTCATGGTCATGGCGGATACTGGAGAAGATCAGATAGCATGTTGCACATCCTGTGATTATGCAGCCAATGTTGAACTTGCCCCAATCGTTCAATCACTAAATCACCAAATCACTAAATCACAAGATCACCAAATCACTAAAATTAATACCCCTGGAAAACGCTCAGTAGAGGAAGTGACGGAGTTCCTGGGAGTATCTGCCGATCGTCTGGTCAAAACCCTCATACTGATTGCTGATGACAGACCTGTTGCGGCCCTCATAAGGGGCGACCATGAGCTGAACGACGTGAAACTTAAACGCCTTTTGGGAGTGGAAGATCTTAATTTTGCCGACGAAGCCACTGTCCGAAGTATTACCGGAGCGCCTGTCGGGTTTGCGGGACCGGTGGGCCTTTCCGAGGATTTGAAGGTCATAGCGGATCAAGATGTTTCCACACTCAAGGATTTCGTAACAGGCGCAAATGAACCTGATGCCCACTTTACCGGGGTAAACTGGGACAGAGACGTTTCCATGCCGGAATTTGCAGACATCAGGGTCATTACTGAAGGAGATCCCTGCCCCAGATGTAAAGGGAAGATAGAACTTAAACGCGGTATAGAGGTCGGGCACATTTTCAAGCTAGGGACCAAATACAGCGAGGCACTAGGCGCTACATTCCTGGATACTGATGGAAAGAAACAGTTCGCAGTCATGGGTTGTTACGGTATCGGCGTTGGACGAACAGTAGCAGCGGCCATAGAGCAACATTACGATGAAAACGGTATTATTTTTCCAGTACCAATCGCTCCCTTTGAGGTAATAGTCTCCCTGCTTAACATCAAAGACACTATGATGTCAGAGGCTGCTGAAGATCTCTACAATGGATTGATGGCACAGGATGTGGACGTCCTGCTTGATGACCGCAAGGAGCGTCCGGGTGTAAAATTCAAAGATGCGGATTTGCTGGGGATTCCGTTAAGAATTGTTGTGGGAAAACGACTTAAAGAAAAAAATGAGGTGGAAATCAAAAATCGCGCCACAGGCGAGACTATCTCAGTAAAAAAGAACGAAGCCGTTGAAAAGGCCGTTAAAATACTACGGTGATCCGTCTCAACGACATACTTGACGGGATACATTCCTACCTCCCGGATACAGATACAAGTCTGGTAGAAAAGGCCTACATATACTCTGCCAAGGTCCATGCGGAGCAGACAAGGCTTTCCGGCGAGCCCTATCTCTCGCATCCCCTGGCAACTGCCTATATTCTGACACACTTGCATCTGGACCTGGCCAGTATAGCTGCAGGTCTCCTGCATGACACGGTAGAGGATACCCTCGCTTCCGTGGAGGAATTGGAGAAGATGTTCGGCAAAGACGTGGCCCAGATCGTGGATGGGGTCACAAAGCTTAGCAAAATCCGGTTCGAGAGCCAGATCCAAAAGCAGGCGGAAAACACCCGCAAGATGATCCTTGCCATGTCAAAGGATATCCGGGTCCTGCTGGTGAAGCTTGCTGACAGGCTCCACAACATGCGTACCCTGGAATATCAAAAGGATATCAAAAGGGTCAAGATCGCCAGAGAGACCATGGATATCTATGCCCCTCTGGCAGGTCGCCTTGGAATCGGCTGGATCAAAAGCGAGCTTGAGGATCTGGCCTTTCTATATATCTACCCTGAAGAATACCAAAGACTTTGCAAAGAAGTGGAGGATCGCCTGGGTAAGAGAAAGGCTTACGTGGATGAAGTAAGGGACCTTATAGCAAAAAAGATGATTGATTTCGGTCTTTTATGCAAAGTCATTGGAAGACCCAAGCACCTTTACAGTATCTTCAGGAAGATGCGTACAAGAAAAGTACCCCTTGGAGAAGTCTATGATCTGATCGCTTTCAGGATCATTATGAAAAGTACCAAGGAATGCTATGAGGCACTGGGGATTGTTCACTCGCTATGGAAGCCGATTCCCGGACGGTTTAAGGACTATATCAGTCTTCCAAAGGCCAACATGTATCAGTCCCTCCACACAACTGTTATCGGTCCACATGGAGAAAGAATGGAGATCCAGATCCGCACAGTGGAAATGGACGTGGTGGCGAATCAAGGAATTGCCGCACACTGGCTGTATAAAGAGGGAACGATACTCAGCAAGGAAAAGGCACACCAGTTCGACTGGCTTTTTGAACTCACGGAATGGCAAAAGGAACTGGATGATCCAAGAGAATTTATTGAGTCAGTGAAGATGGATCTCTTCCCCAACGAAGTATACGTATTTACTCCAAAAGGAGAGGTCAGGGAGTTCCCCCGGGGGGCCTCCCCGATAGACTTTGCTTATGCGATCCATACCGAGGTAGGCAACCATTGTGCAGGGGCCAAGGTAAACGGCCGAATAGTGCCATTGAAATATCAATTCCATAATGGGGAAACAGTAGAGATAATTACATCCAATAAGCACTTCCCCAATAGGGATTGGCTTAAACTTGCCAAGACCAGCCGTGCCAGGGCCAGAATTCGTCAGTGGATTAAGATCGAAGAGAGGGACAAAAGCCTTGCATTGGGAAAGGATCTTTGTGCCAGGGAATTCAAGAAGCACCGACTGGACTTCAACAATTTTATAAAAACCAAAGGTGCTGAAGTAGCCAAGGCGCTGTCTTTTAAGACCCCTGAGGATATGCTGATCGCAGCCGGATACGGCAAAGTCGCCCCTTCTCAGATAATCAGAAAGCTGCGGGCAGGTGAGCCTGAAGAACAGGAACCGGAAAAGAAAGAATCAAGGGTAAAACAAATTACCGAAAAGGCAGAGCAGCAAGGCATCTTAATTCATGGTCTTGAGGATATCTTGATACATCTGGGCAAATGCTGCACACCGATACCGGGAGACGAAGTTGTAGGATATATAACAAGGGGAAGAGGAGTTACGATTCATAGAGAAGATTGCTCTAATATCCACAATTTAGATCCAAACAGGCGCATAGAGGTTACATGGGCTGATGTTGATAAAGCTACTTACCCTGCCAAAATTCGAGTCAGCACAGACGACCGAAAGGGCATGTTGGCGGCAGTCAGTAATGAAATAAGTGCCGGAGAAGCAAATATCCTGGAGGCAAAGGTCACCACGACTCCGGCTTATGCTGCCATTCTCGACTTTGTTATAGATGTGAAAGACCGGACGCAACTGAGAAAAATTCTCTCCGGCATAAGAAAGCTTGAGGGTGTGAACCTGGTAGAGCGCGTTTCACCTGGGTAAACCAGCTCAATTTAAGAAGAGGGATTTAGGAATTAAAGGATTGAATGTGTCTTGATTTTAATTCCTCAATTCGACCTAATTAGTGCCTAA
>JAYEFH010000386.1:0-7238 GCA_034658555.1 Thermodesulfobacteriota bacterium
ATGTTCAATCATGATCGTTTGGGGATTTGCTTCCGGGAACAATTCAAGCCAGATAGACTTAAAGGTTGATTCAAGCAAAGCGTCTAATGGGAATTTGTTTTCCTGCGCATCATTTTGGTCATAGAGACGAATCAATGTAAGTAGCAAGATATGCTTATGTGGACTCTTGCTGTTGCCTATTCTCATTACACGCATAGCCAAAATTCGGTCTATAACTTCTTGATATGGAAAGTTAGGCATGGCGATTCTTTCCTTTCAGCACACTTATTTCATCATAGGATCCCTGTATAATTGAAGCTAGAGAATCTACTAGAAGTGGTCGCACAGATTTCTTTGGTGTAAATTGCTGACATATAGCTGAAGCACTCATATCGCGCAAAAAACCAGTGTCCCGCCAAGTGTAATTACGTCCATCTGCATGTTTCTCTTCATAACGACACGCTTGTTTAAAAAGATCTGGGTGATGTTGCCGCAATCCACGCCACTCATCGTCCCTCTGAAAAAAACAAAAAAAGCATCCCGATCGTTTCCTCCATGAATAATATCCAGGCAACCCAAGGTCGGAATCATGAAGAATCTGCTTTATGTTTTCCAAGACTAACCCGTCTTCTACAAAAGGATATAGAGAGATAAAACCTTCTGTTGTAGGACGAAACCCTTCTCTATCTTCATCAGCTCTGATTCCAACATAGCTATAAACAACACAATCCTCACACTTTTTATCCAACCACTCTTTGTATGGCCTTAGTTTCAATAGCCTAGTACACCATCGGTTATTCGGAGAGGGCAAAACTCCGTTGAAATACTTTAACCAATAATCAAAGTCCCTCTGTGGTCTGATTACATTAATGCTAATATTTAGAATCGCTCGAATCTTCTCCAAATAGGCATAGGTCTCAGGTAACTCATGACCGCTATCAGTAAACACATACTCCATTGGCAAATCGGGCCGTTTTTCACGCATATAAACGGCCAAAGCAGCACTGTCTTTGCCTCCTGAAAGGGCCAGAATATGTCGTTCCTGCTTGGCCATCCTTTACTCCTGCGATGCCTCCGCCAACAAAAGAGCGCAAAGTAGTATTCGCTCCTCCCTAGATTCACTCATTATGCTGGGATACTTTTTGAGTAATCGCTTTCTGTCTTTCTTCGAGATATCTACGATGCGTCTTTCCGTTTCTCCGTCTCCTTGTGTGAGACTGATTACCAACCGTTTACTGTTTTTGATTCCAATTCCGCCGGCAACAATCGTTTCAAAAGAATCCAGGCGATCTGCAATTTCATGAATAGCGGCATTCCATGGTTCTACGTCGCTGTCCCGCCAGGAATCAACGGGTTTCTTGCTGATTATCCCCGCGATGCCACGCGTCCATTCCTCATCGCTGCTTGTGGAGTTTTTCATGACGTTCAGAATTGTTTTCAAATCCCTGTCGCGGCATGCGCTCACGAGTTTAGAGGCACGAGCTTGAACCATGTTGCGAAATTTTGAGAAAATATTTGTTTGACCATTGCCAAGCGCATGTATCAGCGTTTCCCTGACACTTGCGTTAAGGACATCAAAGGCGTCGTTTAATTCTATCAACGCATTCTGGAGATGTTGATGCAGATCGGTCTTCCGTGAGGCAGTAGTGCTTTTACCGTCAAATGGAGGCATTCCCAATGCGACGGGAATATCACGGAAAAGCAAGTCCATAGGTTCTCTTGAATTAAGCACTGCGCTGCGCAGTTTCTGAGCGTTGGAGGAAAGACGGCGTGTAAAACGTGTATAGTCGGGAAGCTCTGTCATGAATAGAACTAGCGGCGCGACGATTTTCAGTAAGGACGGGTTTCGCGTTTTCGGTTCAAGTTTCAGAACATCCGTATTCAGCGCCATCATATATGCCTGCACAACATCGCGTTTCAGCCCTTGCGGCGCATAGCGGCGCATAGCGAACAAATCAGGCCGTTTGAGCAGCAGCGCCGCCTCTGCTTTTCCAAAAATCGGCTTAAATGCGCCGTCCTGATAAAGGGCGATTTCATCATCATTAACTAACAGGTAATGACAGATAAATAGAGGGATCGGACCTTCACGCAAGCCAAAAGGCGGTCTCTGCAGCATCTGAATCAGATCAAGTACCGGGACAGAACGGTTCTTATGCTCCGCACCCATCAGTTCTTTATCTAGTTGATTCCAGACCTCGACAAGTTTTGCTTGTTTCCTGTTTTTTTTGATGGGACGTTTGAAACGCCAGGTTCTATTATCTGCTTCGTCAACAACAGCGTGAAGACCAGTCGCTTTAAATAAAGCCCGGTAGACGGCCACTTCCGGTCCAAATCCTTCAAGGCCAAGTTGCTCATCAGTCTCACGGGTGACCATAGCCTCGATTAGTTCGCGCTGTGCTCGTGCTGCCGCAGAGGAAAGACGATTATAGTTAATCATCTCCATGTTGACAGGAGGAGCTTTAGAGTAAACACTATCGCAAATCTCGGAAATAAGGCTGGAAAGGCCTCGCCTGACACAAATATTTTGTATAGTTCCCAAAGCATACCATCTAACCTGATGACTCGCCGGGGAAAAAAGGTTGTTCAAATATTCGCGTAGCGCCTGTGAAGCAGCTTCAACTCTGAATCGAGCCTCACGACGGGCAACGCCGTCATGTGCAAGCTGCGAGTGGGTTTCAAAAACTTTTTTGGCGGCAGCAGCATCAAGCGCTAAGTCCAGTACCTGGCTTTCACTGGGGGCATATCCGATAATGACAGGAAGATTAACCGTTTTATCTTTTAAATTATGAGGTTTTGTCTGTTTTCCAAGCGTCAGCCAAATCTGACCATCCAAAACCATGTCCGGCGCGAGGGTATCGTTTTTTCGTTTGCGTAACAATTCAAGGGTAGCCCAGGACTGCCGAAACTCCCGCGTAGTTCCTGTCTGATAGGAATGACGCGCCGCGATGATATTGGGTTGAGGCGCCGCGATTTCCAGAACGTCTTCAATCGACCCTAACGCTAGGCGGGCGCGTTCTTCACGAATAGTGCTTTCAAGGTCAAAATCCGTCCCCTCCCACAGACGATACTCATTTGCATAGTTTCGATAAAGCACGACGCCTTGATTCACCAATTGCTCAAGGGTTTTATCGATCTGGTTGATATTTTTGGGTTTTGATGCTCCCAGCGCAACATGAATCATCTTTTTCGATGCATGAACTCCGGGAAGATCGCTGAGAAGATTCAGAACACCAATAGTCTTAAGCAGGCACATCTCGAACACTGGAGCGTCACTGTGCGCAGTGATCAAAGACTGAATTTCTATCCAGCGCTGTGTGGACGCACGGACGCCGTGACGCTGAATCGTAGTTTCACAAAAGTAATCATACAGCCAGTCTATTGATAATGTTGGGGCTGCGCTAGACGGTTCAATACTATGAAGGGCAAGAAAATCAGAAAAAGTTCCCGGGCCGCCATTTGAAAGGAAGGAAAAGATCGTGCGGTCGTTCTGGCCAAATCGGCGGCTTAGTTCTCCTAACAGAATTGCTGCAAGCGGGTGGATAGGATAGAGTTTACGAACATTGGTGACACTAAAACGGGGAGCGCCGGATATTTTCACTTCGCTCATCAGGTTGGCATGCAATTCGCTCCAGGCAGGAATTAAATTGCCCAGGCCTTTGGGTAAACGACCATGGGAAACTGCCTTGGATATAAGTTCCACAACCCGCGAAGGAGGCTCCAAATAAGAAATATCCTCAAATCGACCTTGTATCTTACTCCATTCGCTTTTCTGTATTTCGGAGAACGAAGACGCATATTCACCAAAAGCCTGGTGAAGGATAACCCAGATATACGCAATGCCACTCTCTGCAAGGAGCTGTAATGCGAAGATATCCCCTTTCGATGGGTTGTGGGTCATGAACTCAAGGTTTTTGCCGAATTCGTCCACGACAATCAATAACGGGCAATCCACTAGTTTGTTGCATCTTTTGATCAAGTCCACAACATCAGGTGTTTCAGGCGCAGCCTGTTCCAAGAGGCAATCGGCATCCTGGGCAAGAAAAGACGCCTTGCGATTCACTCCACCTAGTTCCTGCAATCCGGCATGAAGCGCTCGAAGAAGTGTTTTGTTCAGAGACTCATATTGAGAGACACCGCGCATACGAATAAACGCATTTTTTCCTGGCTTGGGAAGGTGTCGGCGAAGTCGTTTTGCCAGACGCTCATCACACGCTTTCAAACCGGCAAACGCTGTTTCCCGTATGGAATCGGTATGATTCGAACACAATGCCAGGAGATAATTGCAAAACGCCGATTTACCACTCCCGTAAGGGCCGGTCAAAGACCAGGCAGATACAGGCTCTCCTTCCAGGGCGTCTGCAAATCGACCAAGTACCCGCTGTACCATTGGCGTAATTTGGAATTGTCGGATTTGCTCAATCTTGTCCGCATCACGTTCAAGGTTAACGGCACGGGAAATTTTGTTGTTTATTGAAACATACTCATCCAGGCGCATGAGTTAGCGTCGCTCCTTGTAATATTGTTCCAGGCAAGCCCAATAAAGCGCCGATGGTTCACCGTCGAAATGCAACTGCCGCGTGCCTGCGAATTCAACAAAGCGCACATCTCCAAAAGCATTGACCGCTTGCTCCAATAACCTGCCGCATTCAGTTTCAGTCATTTTAAAGGCTATGCCGGGCGAGTCGGCGCCATAGACAATTTGGTTCAGGCTTAATGTTTGGGTTGAAGATTCAAGGGATTCGGCATACGAAAAGCATGCCGCCAAAAAAATCAATGAGGGTAGCGTATTTTGCTTACCAACGGCAAAATGAAAATGGCTGTTTTCCGGTGTAGACTCAATCAAACCAAGGGCATTGAAAGGACAGCGTATTTCATTGCCGATTTTTACTGATTGTGTGTACATGTGAATGATACATGCGGCGTCCTTTTCATAAGAACGAGGGGAAATTGCGGCCAAACGGGCATCATCCCCGGCAATGTCGATAATGGAGGCTCCAAGTTCCTGTTGTGAGAAAGACTGAAGCCCACAAAAGTTAAATGCCAGCGGCCAGGAGACTGCATTGAATGGCAGCCTGAAAATCTGCCAGTGCAAAAGCCACAGGCTGGCGATATCCTCTAAATATGGGTCCCATCCCGTTTCCGTGTTTACCCTGTTCTCAATCGGCAGGAATTGACCAATTAGGCGAATTCCCAATGCACCCGGTGATAGAGCGCCTTTGCCAAGATCGGAATCTTTGTCGGGTTTTTCTAACAAGCCAAACACGAGACACCAGAAACGAATAGAGCGTACCATGTTTTTGCCAACACCAAGCTGCTCAATGGCATCGTCGTCGTTAAAGACATGGGGGCTTTCCGCGCATCGAACATAACCTTTCGTCAACCATCCGTAACGAGGAACAAAAGTTTCATGCCGCCCAGAAGTCCCTTGTGAGTATTTATCCAATCGTAGTTTCATGTATTTTATCACTCAAAGATTAAGCGTGCGCGTGGCCTGGAATCAAGTCTGCTCTTGACTCTTATGAATTCAAGGCAAGAGCAGACCCCATTTTTTGACCCCATTTCGTATATTTCCACACATAATCGCCGCGGATCAGTCGCGAGCACGTGGGCAAGCTCGCTTGCCTGCGCGCGCATCCGACTGCAGCCGCTGGTGTGAGGCGTGGAGCGCCGAGCGTCCGGCGGATATCATGCATCCGGGTATGAAACAGAAAGCCGAATAACCTCACTGTGATTCAAATTCCTGCCGATCTTGCCAAACTGTACACCTCTTTTATGGAACAAAAGGGAGCGGAGACTACCAGCATTAATATATATTTTTCCAGCACAATCTTCCCATGGCCGCATAAACGGTTTAGGGACTTACACCAAATTCTCCGGCAAGTGAACTAACGTAACTGGATAGTATAGGAATTTCCATTTTTCAGACAGGATGAACAGGCCCGCCCTGACGCGACTTTCCTGGAAAACGCGTTGTGAGTGCAAATCAGGTCTGGGCCAGAGATAATCAGGATAAATAAAAATCTTGTAAATCCTGTTCATCCTGTCAGAGAAGTCCTGCCGAAGGCGGCTAATTTCAGTTTCACTTAACACATCGGAATAGTGGTTTATTTTCTAAAATATTTCGTAAGCGTTCACAGGGCACCGCATCTGCTTTGTTGTCGGGCACTTGAAGTACAGGGAGTACGTCTGCGTACCCGTACGCCTCGCATCTGCAGCACCCTGTGAACGCTTACAGTTCGGTGGATTGTGGTAAAACGGGCGTTGTAATCCCGTGATCTGTGCGAGTAGCCGTTAGGTTTTAGCTTGACAGTCCGTTTTTATACAAAGTTTTTACATAATAGCTAAACTGTCAGGTTGCGATAGATTGTAGGACGATATATCGCAACCGGACAGATTGGGGATAGTGAAAAATATGTTTGATAACAACACAATCAAGGATTTGCCGTTGGCTGCTTAATCTGTGTAACTTTTTTGTATTGCACCCGTTCCCTTCACCTCCAGACCACTTTTCAATATTAGAATCAAGCTGTTTCCACCCACGGAGATTAAAGTAGCCCACGCAAAAATCTGCACGGTTCGCCACGGCGAGTGTATCAGTGAGTGCAGGATGAAATTTTTGTTCGATATTATCAAAAATGCGCGGCATGTAACTTCTCTCTCCACTCGTTTGATTTCAAGGCCAACATCTCTTAATCTTCTCGGCAAATACTCCAAATGTCTCCAGGAACGTGTTGTCCACATCCATGGATTCTGGTTTCAAGGCAATCACATGAAAATTCAGGATTTTTGTTGACTGAGTTGGATTAATTTTTCATTGTCCCCAATTCTCATGCCGACCTGAGAATAACTGGACTAGTCGCCAACGAATTTCTTTTTTTACCACGGCCAGATCTTTTTTACTACAGAGAAACACAGAGCAGATTTTTGCCATGGCCGGTAGACGATTGCCGAGAAAAGGCGCTTCCTCATCCGCCGCATGCTTACGGGCTCAAATATTCGAAGGTTATAGAACTTTGGCCACTGTTGGCTCCTAACTTGACTAATACTCACTTGAATATTAGAATATTGGAAAATGCAAAAAGGGATAGATTTATGCGGACTTCAATTGAAATCTCCGACAAACACCGAAGTGCTTTGCTATCACTGGCAGCTCAAAAGGGATTAAGAGGATACTCCGGTATTATTCAGGAAGCTTTAGACTACTATATTGCCCACCAAACCAGAACGGCAGATGTAAGAGAAAAAGTCATGAGGATGAA
>JAYEFH010000387.1:0-1574 GCA_034658555.1 Thermodesulfobacteriota bacterium
TATGCCAAACGTCACCTTGCACGCTGTTACGAGGAGGCAGCATGTAGCATCAAAACGCATGAAAAGTGAGTGTCAAGAGCCCCTCTTCGTGAGGCACCTGCCCTTGATAGGCTCAGATCCTTGTAGCTCCTTTCAATTCCCCAATGAATTCTCCCACCTTTTTGACCAGGTCGGGCCCGGCCTTAAGATCATTGCCCTGTTTGATCGTGTGGGCCTCAATCAGTTTTATAATAGCGCTTCCAACAATAATCCCGTCTATTACAGCGGAGAGCATGGATACCTGGGCAGGTTTGGAGATCCCGAAACCCACTGCCACTGGTTTGTTGGTGAGCTGTTTGATTCCGTTAAGGCCCTGAGACAGTTCAGTAGGGAGTTCGGTCCTTGCCCCGGTAATACCGGTTACTGAAACATAGTACAAGAAGCCCTGGGTGGCCCTGGCAATCTTTTTGACTTGATCTGCCGGGGTATTCGGGGCCACAAGCAGGATGTTGGCAAGCCCCTGGGGCTTTGCGGCTGCCATCCAGTCTTTGGCCTCCTCCAGGGGCAGGTCGGGGACTATGGTGCCGTCAAGACCGGCGGTTGCCGCGTCTTTTGCAAAAGCAGAGAGTCCATACTGGAGTAAGGGGTTGTAGTAGCCCATAAGGACCAATGGGATACCGGTCTTTTTCCGGACTTTCTTAACCAGCCCAAGTAGGTCCTTTGCGTTTATGTTGTTGCGAAGGGCCCTCTGGCTTGAAGCCTGGATAGTCGGGCCGTCTGCCATGGGATCAGAGAAAGGGAGACCAAGTTCTATAAGGTCCGCCCCCTGTCGGTCCATCTCCAATATCAGGGCCTCTGTGGTGGCAATATCCGGATCGCCGGTGGTTATGAACGGGATGAGCGCTGCTTCTTTCCTTTTTCTGAGCTGTGAGAACATGCGATCTATTCTGTTCATTTGTCTGCCCTCCCCTTGATTAATTCCGCAACTGTGGCAACGTCTTTGTCTCCCCTTCCGGAGAGGTTGATCATCACAATGCTCCCCTTGGGAAGAGATGGGGCGAGCTCCTTCAGGTAGGCAACGGCATGGGCGCTTTCCAGGGCAGGTATGATCCCATCTGTCTCTGACAGCAGCCTGAATGCCTCAAGGGCCTGTTCATCATCAACTGCTACATATTCGACCCTGCCTGAGTCCTTAAAGACGCTGTGCTCCGGTCCCACACCCGGATAGTCAAGCCCCGGAGCGAGTGAGTGAGCACCCTTTATCTGACCCCAGCGGTCCTGCAATAGATAGCTCATAGCGCCGTGGAGCACGCCGGGGCTGCCGACAGACAGGGTGGCAGAGTGAAAGTCTGTTTCAACACCTTTTCCTGCCGCTTCAACTCCTATCAGTCGTATTTCCCGATCCTTAATGAATGGATAGAATATCCCCATGGCATTACTCCCGCCACCGACGCAGGCCATCACCACGTCCGGCAGGCATCCGGCAAGCTGTTTGATCTGCCTTTTTGTCTCCCTGCCGATTACGCTCTGAAAATTCCGGACCATCATTGGATATGGATGGGGACCTACCACAGAGCCTATGACATAGTATGTAT
>JAYEFH010000388.1:0-1574 GCA_034658555.1 Thermodesulfobacteriota bacterium
TATGCCAAACGTCACCTTGCACGCTGTTACGAGGAGGCAGCATGTAGCATCAAAACGCATGAAAAGTGAGTGTCAAGAGCCCCTCTTCGTGAGGCACCTGCCCTTGATAGGCTCAGATCCTTGTAGCCACTTTCAATTCCCCAATGAATTCTCCCACCTTTTTGACCAGGTCGGGCCCGGCCTTAAGATCATTGTCTTGTTTGATCGTGTGGGCCTCAATCAGTTTTATAATGGCGCTTCCAACAATAATCCCGTCTGTTACAGCGGAGAGCATGGATACCTGGGCAGGCTTGGAGATCCCGAAGCCTACTGCCACTGGTTTGTTGGTGAGTTGTTTGATTCCGTTAAGACCCTGAGACAGCTCAGTGGGGAGTTCGGTCCTTGCCCCGGTAATACCGGTTACTGCAACATAGTACAAGAAGCCCTGGGTGGCCCTGGCAATCTTCTTGACTCGATCTGCCGGGGTGTTCGGGGCCACGAGCAGGATGTTGGCAAGCCCTTGGGTTTTTGCGGCTGCCATCCAGTCTTTGGCCTCCTCCAGGGGCAGGTCGGGGACTATGGTACCGTCAAGACCGGCGGTTGCCGCGTCTTTTGCGAAAGCAGAAAGGCCATACTGGAGTAAGGGGTTGTAGTAGCCCATGAGGACCAATGGTATATCTGTCTTTTTTCGGACTTTCTCAACCAGCCCAAGTAGGTCCTTTGCGTTTATGTTGTGGCGAAGGGCCCTCTGGCTTGAAGCCTGGATAGTCGGGCCGTCTGCCAGGGGATCTGAGAAAGGGAGACCAAGTTCTATAAGGTCCGCCCCCTGTCGGTCCATCTCCAATATCAGGGCCTCTGTGGTGGCAATATCCGGATCTCCGGTGGTTATGAACGGGATGAGCGCTGCTTCTTTCTTTTTTCTGAGCTGTGAGAACATGTGATCTATTCTGTTCATTTGTCTGCCCTCCCCTTGATCAATTCCGCAACTGTGGCAACGTCTTTGTCTCCCCTTCCGGAGAGGTTGATCACCACAATACTTCCTTTGGGAAGAGAGGGGGCAAGCTCCTTCAGGTAGGCAACAGCATGGGCGCTTTCCAGGGCAGGTATGATCCCATCCGTCTCTGACAACAGCCTGAATGCCTCAAGTGCCTGTTCATCATCAACTGCTACGTACTCAACCCTGCCTGAGTCCTTAAAGACGCTGTGCTCCGGTCCCACACCAGGATAGTCAAGCCCCGGGGCGAGTGAGTGGGCGCCTTTTATCTGGCCCCAATGGTCCTGCAGCAGATAGCTCATGGCGCCGTGAAGCACGCCGGGGCTGCCGACAGCCAGGGGGGCAGAGTGAAAGTCTGTTTCAACACCTTTTCCTGCCGCCTCAACTCCTATCAGTCGTATTCCCTGGTCCTTAATAAATGGATAGAAGATCCCCATGGCGTTGCTCCCGCCGCCAACGCAGGCCATCACTACATCCGGCAGGCATCCGGCAAGCTGTTTGATCTGCCTTTTTGTCTCCCTGCCGATTACGCTCTGAAAATTCCGGACCATCATTGGATATGGATGGGGACCTACCACAGAGCCTATGACATAGTATGTAT
>JAYEFH010000389.1:0-1574 GCA_034658555.1 Thermodesulfobacteriota bacterium
AGGAAATTCTAACAGAGGTGAATGGGGCAGGCGGAGTGGCTATTGCAGCTCATCCCTGCAGGAAGGCGCGCCCTGCCAAGGAGTATTTGATCAGGGAAGGATATTGTCGGATAGTAGAAGGGATAAACGGCAGGAATCAGGAACATGAAAATCAGATGGCCTTGTCTTTGTATCAGAACTACCCTGTCTCGTTTTCAGGTGGCAGCGACTCCCACACGCTGGAAGAACTGGGCGGCGTTGCTACCCGCATTGGCGACAAGATACGGACAAGGTCGGATTTAATTAAAGCCCTCAAGGACGGAAACTTTTCCCTCTATGCCCGGAGTCGTGTTCATTTTTTGCGATCGGAATAGGCTTTGCAATCTCACTGCTATCAGAGATAAGGAAAATTCAATGATCGAACAGAAGAAGCTTCGCCTCACCGAGACGGTTTCCGGTGCAGGGTGAGCCTCAAAAATTCCTCCAGGGGACCTGGACAAAGCATTATGCGGGTTGGAATACCCCACCGATCCCAATCTTATTGTGGGATTAGAGCGGGCTGACGACGCAGCCGTATATAGAATCACCGACGACATTGCCATCATCCAGACGGTGGACTTTTTTACTCCCATCGTGGATGACCCGTACTGGTTTGGGCAGATCGCTGCGGCCAATGCTCTGAGTGATGTCTATGCCATGGGAGGTGTTCCCAAAACGGCCATGAACCTGATAGCCTTTCCTCTCAAAAAGATGGATTTGTCTATCCTCCGGCAGATTCTGCAGGGGGGTCTGGACAAGATGAAAGAGGCGGATGTCGTTTTGGTGGGAGGGCACAGTGTGGAGGATAACGAATTGAAATATGGTCTGTCCGTCACCGGGTTCATCCATCCGAATCGTATCCTTACAAAAAAAGCCATGGAGCCGGGGGATCAGTTGATCCTGACCAAAGCCTTGGGTACCGGGATTATCAATACCGCTATTAAAGGTGGAATTGCCTCCAATGAGACTATTGAAAGTATCACCCGTCTCATGGCTACCCTTAACCGGGATGCGGCTGAGGTTATGGGACACCACCCTGTCCATGCATGTACCGATATCACCGGTTTTGGTCTGTTGGGTCACATGTGCGAGATGGTAGTAGATACGGATGTAGGAATCAAGTTGCAGGCCGGCCTGATCCCATACTTCCCCGAGGCCATGGAGTATGCCCGGATGGGGCTCGTGCCGGCCGGAACTTACAAGAACCGGGAGTTTCGCGAGGCATTCGTGGATTTTGCCCCTTCTGTGGACAGGTTTATGCAGGACATCCTTTTTGACGCCCAGACCTCCGGCGGGTTACTGATTTCTGTGGCTAGAGAGAAAGCCAATGAATTGCTGAGTGAATTAAAAAGGAGAGGGATGGCTGGCGCAACCGTCATAGGTGAGGTAGTGTCTGAGCCAAAGGAAAAAATTTTAGTGGGATAGCCGTTTTGGAATCTTTTCTTTAAATTCTTTCCAGAGATTCAGTAAGCCAAGTCCTTTGAATGTCTTTTCTGCCTCATCTCTGGAGATTTTCTGAATGAACTCCTTCGATTTCTGTATAGAATAAACACCTT
>JAYEFH010000390.1:0-7184 GCA_034658555.1 Thermodesulfobacteriota bacterium
TGATTACAATCAACGAGCAAGCCATTGCCGGCCGTTTGCGCTTTACTCCGGCTTCCCAGCCAGCATCATTTGAAATCAACAAAATAGAGATTTCCGAGCACACCCTGCCATGGTTGGAAGACAAGAATGACTTGACCGAAACCAATAAACGCCTGTTTGGCCTGCCCCCTTATGCCCAAGATCACAAGAATCTTTTCTCGATGGTAAACTATGCCTCGCTCTATCTACCCATTCTTAACATACTGCGGCCAGAATGCATCTGTGAGATCGGCAGCGACGCGGGTGACAACACCAAGCTACTTGCCGAATATTGCGCCCAAAACGGTGCACAGCTTCTCATTGTCGATCCAGTGAAGCCGGCCCTCGATTTTTTAGATAGTGCAAATCACGTCCGTTTCTCTCTGATGAAATCAACTGATTTCCTGCGTAATAATCATTCTCCTGCAAATGTTTTTTTTATTGACGGTGACCACAATTACCAGACCGTTTCCCAGGAACTTCAGTTGATCGACAATATGAAGCAACAAACCGATGTCCCGTTTTGCCTCTTCGTGCATGATATCTCTTGGCCATGTGCTTATCGGGACATGTATTATGATCCCGATGAACTGGGGGTGGCTCAATCCTGCTATTGCCGGGGGAAAGGCATTTCTCCTTATTCCGAGTGTCCCGTGGACGACAGCCAGCTTCCAGCTTCACATGCATTTGCAACAACAGAAGGCGGTCCGGCTAATGGGGTCAAAAAAGCAATTGAAGACTTCTTGGCCCAAAGAGATACGGAATGGCGCAACATTGATATAGCTTCCCTCTATGGATTTGGAGTTCTCTGGACGTCAGATAGACTCTCGCCGGAACAATATGAAGTTTTTGATAAATTGGAGAAACACTTCAGTTACTTTAGGGATTTTTTGGCAATTTTGGAGTGGAACCGCATGGTTTTATATTACCAAATTTTCCGCAACAGTGAGATTTGGGAAAAGCAACAGGACCACATAAAAAAGCAACAGGACCACATAAAGAAGCTGGAACACTGGATTGACCGCGGAGTGAAAGAACGCATCAGTGATTTCATTAAGGCGAAAACATTCAAGAACAATATTGACATAACTCAACGGAACCGACAGTGAACACCCGCCACATACATCTCGATAAAGTGCGGAGCAAAAACCTCGTCCATTCTGCAATCAGAATGGGAATAACCACCGTCACTCTTGATATTTTCGACACATTTTTGCTCAGAAATTCCAAGCCCGAATGGCTTCGGTTTTTTGAAATGGCTAAAGTACATGCTATTTTTTTCCGGAGGCAGGGGTACAATTTTTCCACAGAATGCCTTTTCGGCGCGAGGTTAACCGCCCACAAAATCGCTTACCGCACCGCTCCCTTGGTCGGCAAATATCGGGACGCATCAATCCACCAGATTTTCAGAATTTTTCTGAATTATATCGGGCTAGATGCATACGACAGTACAATCCACGAATTAGTCGATCTGGAACTGGGCTACGAGAAGGAAAATTTGACTATTAATAAAATGTTATTCAATACGGCTAAAGAATTTTACAAGCGCGGGGTAAAAATTTTTTTTCTCAGTGACATGTATTTTCAAAAAGACCACATAGAAATACTTATTCAACATTTTGTCCGAGAACGACTTTATGAGGATATATACGTCAGTAGCGAGTTCTCCGCCACCAAATCAAGTGGAACCCTCTTTCACATTTTTTTTGATCGGGAAAAGATTCGCCCACAGTCGGTACTTCACTTGGGCGACAACATGGTTTCCGACATAATCCGGCCCAAAGAATTGGGCATATATACCATACATACTCCGCGCCCGCGCCTTCAGTTGTTTTTGAGGCAAATACGACACCATAATATTCGAAATAGATTCAGGCACCTATCACCATGAAGGATTTATTCACCGCCCGTATGGCTTTTGGCCACGACATACTCGGCCCAATTTTTTATGACTTTTGCAGGAAACTTCACCTTTACCAATGCCCTTATCGGGGAAAGGCGGTTTGCCTTTTTGCATACCGGGGTGGGGTGCGGCTCCAATACCTTTATAATAAATATCTGACGGGAAAATCTATATCACAACCGGTCCCTCAGCACTCTTTTCTCACATCGCGGATTCTTGCGTTAAAAGGGGCGATTCGAAACTCATACGACAAGGCTGAAAAACTGTTACTTCGAGAATATCAGGGCTACACCCTGCTGAATTTTTTTTCCTGTTTTTGTGCTGGGAACAGGATTGATTTTCCCCACGACCTTGTACACACCAAGATCGATGCTGACTTGCTGAAGGAAGCCGTTTTCGGCAACTCCAGATGGGCAAAAGAGATTCAGGAATATCTTGATAAGCAAAGCTCAGTCCAAAAGGAATACCTCGCTGCTTTAACGGGAGAACACCGAGAGGTATTATTGGTGGATACAGGATGGAGCGGCACTACTCAGTATTTTCTGATGAAGGCTTTTCCCGAGTTGCGGTGGCATGGGCACTATTTCGGTAAATGGGATACATGGCGTGAAAACCCACCCCACTTTCACACTATATCCGGTATTAGTGTGGAAGACTCAATGTATAGCTGCGAACGTCCCGAAACTGCGATTTTTCACTACCACCACATCATAGAGGGCCTCCTAGAGCCAAAATTCCCGAGTGTGGAGCATTTAACCTATGATTTTGCTGGAGAAATCGCATCTTCCCACCAAATCGACCTTACTTTGATTCCCCCTCAAGCTGACGAATCTATTTTTCAGGGAATTTGTCTTTATTTTGAGCAGGCCACCAAATATACTATTTCAGATATCTCTACGCAGACGTATGAGGCATTCCAAAAGCTGAAAAAGAAAATTTTATACCCCTCCCCAAAGGATATTCCAATTATGACGTTGCATGCACGTTCTGCGGATTTTGGTAAAAAGAAGCTTGTTCCAATTTTGCACTCAACCGGCAATGCCAAAGGACTTTCTTTGGCCACCAGGTTGGATGCGGTGAAAAAATCCATCTGGAAGCAGGGAAAAATCGTGGAAGAATTTCCGTTGGCTTATCCGGTCTTGTTGCGAATTTTCAACAATAGGCGCCTTAACAACTTTACTCTGCACCTCATTACTAATTACTATGCTCACCGGCGGGCACAACGAAGTATAAAAGTCTTTGTCTGCCATACCGGGTAGGGATGACCATGTCAGGACAGTACTTTTAATAAAATACATCATAAAAATGTGGCTCTCATGTTCCGTAATCTAGTCAGCATCATTATTCCCTGTTACCGCCAAGCCCATCTTCTGCCCCAGGCTGTAAAATCATGTTTGGAACAGTCATATCCCCATTTCGAAATCATCGTAGTGGACGATGGTTCGCCAGATAATGTTGTGAAAGTGCTGGAGCGATTCAAAACAAAATTCACATATATTCGCCAGGAAAACCAGGGACTGCCTGCGGCACGAAATACCGGGTTGGCAAAAGCCAAGGGTGCCTTTATTAAATTTCTTGATTCCGATGACTGGCTCCTGCCCCACTGTGTCGAGCATCAATTTTACTCTCTCAAAAACCTTCACAAGCATGTATCCGTCATTGGTCACTCGCTGTATTTTGAGGATTCCGATCGCCCTTCCGAGAACATCTATCCTGAATTCGGCAAACTGATCCACAAACTCTGTTACGTCAACACCGGTCCTCCACACACCTACTTATGTCCGACTGACTCCGTGCGTGATCTCGGAGGATTTGATACATCATCCCGCGTCGATGGAGGACATGAAGATTATGACCTTCTTTGCCGGTTAGCACTCAAAGGATTTGATGTCGTGGCGCTTCACACAATTGGCTGTATTTACAGACAGTCCGCCAACAGCATGTCAACCCATCTTGAGACAATGCAGCGTTCAAGAAGCCGGGTCTGGCGACACTTCGCCACGCATAATTTGCAAACGGCATGTGATGCCGATATGCTTATCCACTTATTGGGGGGGTACTCCTTACGCTTGGCCAACGGCGATTTTCGTTACGAGGCGACTGGTATCCTGAACGATATCCATGTAGGCCTCAAACAGGGCAGCAATTCAGTATCCCAAGTCTCAGCAACAGCCCTGTGCAACCATATCACCTTACTCCGAAACAACCTCCCGCGACCACGGGACATGCATGAGGCATCTTGCCGTGAATTCTCGATTAATGTTTCAGACAACCTTATGGCTCTAGCACTTGAAAAAATCGTTAATGGCCCGGTATTAACCATCAGCAATTCAAGAACGCTATTAGAAATTGCCAAGTCCCAGTTATGGATCGAACGAGGGCATAGGTTCAGACGAGTTTTCACCAAAATTCAATCAACACCTATCCCTTCTACTCTTCTCAAAAGCTTTTATTCACTGCTAGCAATCCCTTCCTATTTCAAGAAAAAGCCACCAAACACCACTGTGGACAAACCCGATAAATAAGGAACTTCATTTATGCTTCAAGGCAAAAAAGGGAAGGCGGGTTCAACGGAGGTATGCAAGGTGGAGGGTGTGGAAGGTATCAAAGAAGGGGTGTTGAAAATCTTTCGGGATAAGGATTTAGCAAATAATATCTGCGAAGGGGGATTCCGGACGGCCGGGAAGTACGATATTTCAGAATCGAGGGAGAAGTTTTTGGAAATCGTGAGAAGGTGAGTGGATACGCTGAAGGCCCGAGATTGAGATACAGATTTTGAAGAAAAAAGATTATCCTTTTACCAATTTCAGCTCTTTTTTGAGAAAGGGGGACGTTCGTTCCGAACGTGCATAACGCGCCTACAGCAGAGCACCTGAACATTCATCACCATTTTTATTGGCCCCTGGTTTGATATATAATCCTTTATGAATATTCGGGGGACGTGATTACATTATGAAGTTGTGAACCTGAACCGCCCCAGCACCATCTGCCGTAGCTACGGGTTTGGGGGAGTTAGTTTGATAGTTTAACATCATTCTCTTCTACATTTTTTCCTCGCTTGATGGCCCGCAAGACTGCGTGGATCTAAGCTGCTAATTTATACAAGAAAACTTCATTTCCCTCATACCGAGACCGTTCAGGCTCGATGTCACCGGATTTTTTCCACCACATTATGGCTTTTGGTGTCGAGCGAAGGAATATCCCTCACTGCGACACCGACCGGGACAAGTTTGTTCGCTGCCAATCCCATCGTAGTCCCTTCTTTTTGATATCGGCACAAGCGCTATTTTCCTTGAGGCTTTTGAGGATGTCTTTTTAATCGGGGAAAAGAGTAAGACCGGGGGGTTACATTATGAAGTGATGAACATGAAACACGAAGGACGCTAAGGGTTTTTTGTTGGTTTTGCCCTGATCCTGTAAGAAAGACACAGGATCAGCACAGAGAACCAAATATTCCCTTTCAATAAATCTCATCATGAGGTGTGGCGACGGGAAATGAAAAACTGTATTGGTATGATTTAAATGCGTTGTTTACCTTTACTGGCGTGAAGGACGGGGAGACATGGTTACATTATGAACTTATGAACCTGAACCCCGAAGTGATTCAAGCATGTGCTTCAATCCAGGAGGAATAAAATTCCCAGGCTGGTTAACGGGCTGGATGGTATTTATTCGTTGAAGCGATTAACGGAATAATTTTTTTCACCGTTGAGCCGCGGAGGGTTTTTAATAGACGCAAAAAGACGAAAAAGCGTATCCAGACGAGTGCCAGGGTTGCCTTGCTCAATTCTTGAAAATCCTCTAAATTGCATTATCGCCCCAAGCGAGGTCATAACTGGTGCTTCTTCCGCCACCTGGATTGGGATGAAGAATACTCTTCTGCACAAGATCAGCCAACTCTCTTTGGGCTGTGGCTTTGCTAACATGCGCCATTCCGGCATACTTTCGATTCGTCAGCCCCCCTTCAAAACCCCCGGGGCCGATCTCAAGCAATCGGTTGATCGCTTTCCGCTGCCGATCGTTCAATCCCGTCTGGGCATGACATTTCCAGAATCGGGCCTTTTGCATTACGTTGGACAGTAGTTCGTTTGAGCACAGAATTGCCCTGGACATACATTCCAGAAACCATTTCATCCACTCAGTGATGTCACCATCTCCCTTGTTGGTACGTTCGAGAACCTCATAATAGGCCTCCCTCTCCGCCATGCTCTGCGAAGAAAGGCTATAGTACCTGGTCGCAAGGTTTTCATCCTGGGCCAAGGCCATCTCGGTCAAAGTCCGGGCAATCCTTCCGTTGCCATCCTCGAAGGGATGAATCGCCACAAACCACAGGTGGGCTATGCCGGCCCGTAGGATGCCATCCATCTCCTTACGGCTTTCTCCCCACCAGCGGAAAAACCTATTCATCTCTCCAGCCAGCCGCTCAGCCGGAAGAGCCTCGTAATGGATTTTTTCCCGCCCGATGGGGCCTGACACAACCCGGATCGGCCCGTCACAATCATCACGCCAGGAGGCAACCCGGATCTTGCGCAGGCCGGAATAACCTGTGGGAAAGAGGGCCGCATGCCAGCCAAATAGCCTCTCGGCGGACAACTCCTGTTCATAGTTCAGTGTGGCATCCAGCAATATTTCAACAACTCCGTCGGCATGTTGATTCCTTGTCAATGGCAAGCCAGCTGTCGGCAGACCAAGCCGCCGAGCCACTGACGATCTCACAGCGTTGGGATCTAGGCGCTCTCCTTCGATTTCAGAGGTTTTCAGGGCTTCTTCGATCAAAACTTCGGCTCTGGCCTGCTGTCTGACCTCAAACCCCAACTCCCTCATCTGGGTCAGCAGCGAGCCCTGCTGGAAACGGCAGTTGCCCAAAAACTTGAGAAGGGCTGCATTGTCCCACTGAAACTCCGGCCATGACGGCCACTGCCAAATATATTGCTTTGCGTGAGTCATTTCGTATTCTTTTCAGCTCATATATTGAGTTGATTATAGACTATAATCAACTCACAAGCAAACATTCCTGGAACAAAAACTTTTGTATTTTCCTCGGAAGCATAAGAATGGGGGTAACCGTTCACGGGGTATGAAATGACTGTAACGATGTGTTTTTTAAGCATTAAATAGGATAAATGCGTTTTGACCCTAAAAGTTGCCAGATTCTGGAATTCCTTTAATATCAGAGAGTTGTAAGTTTCCGGTCTGATTTGCAGGATTTGTCGGATTCTCTAACTAGCTGAAAACTAAACATTTATACCCCGTGAACGGTTAC
>JAYEFH010000391.1:0-7164 GCA_034658555.1 Thermodesulfobacteriota bacterium
AGCTTACCCCAATGACATTATTTGAAAGACTTCAGGAAGATCATCCCTGCGAATATCCGGACAGCAAATTGCGTACGTTCCAGCGGAGAGTGAGTGAATGGAAGGCTCTTTATGGGCCGGAGAAGGATGTGATGTTTCGACAGAAGCAGGTTGTAGGCCGGATGGGACTATCTGATTTCACCAAATTGAAAATTGAAGAGTCAGAAGAATTTATCCAGGCCAGACGTAAGCATTCAGCTGTCGAGTCTTCAATCAATGATTTGGAAAATCATGGATTAGACTGTTTGGACCACGGTATCGATGATTTCAAAAGATATGTTGCATTAGCAGTAGTCGCTAGAAATATACAAATAATTGGGCATATTCTTCAGCAAAAGGAAATTAAGCGGCTAAAACGTTGAGAGAAAATAAGGCGACAAAAAATACAACTAGTTGCATAAGCGATTAGTAAAGATTAATTAATATTATTATAGAAAAGAGGATACGTTTGTCAAAATTTTGTAAAAGTTTCTAATAAGAAGCTCAATTTATCGAAAAGTTCGTATAACGTAAGTTATATTCTTCTCATACGAAGAAAAAAGAAGGCGGCCGCCCACCACAAACCTCAAAATAGGGGGTTTTCGTTCAAGGCACTATATAGTACATCTGTTCTTGATTTATATCTTAGAAATAGCTTATATTACATCAGGTTAACCACTGGATTGGGTCTGTCCGAAGTAAAAAACGACAACAACGAGCATGACAAGGAAAACTATGTCCCCCACAAACCATGAACTGCAATTTGCCAACGACTTTGTTCAGTACACTAACTGCAATATTTTTCTGACAGGTAAAGCAGGGACCGGCAAAACAACCTTTCTCCATAATATGCAAAAGAACACGACGAAGCGGATGATTATAACCGCTCCAACCGGTGTTGCTGCCATCAACGCCGGCGGGGTAACACTCCATTCTTTTTTTCAGCTTCCTTTTGGCCCATTTGTTCCGGGCAGCGAGACATATGAGCGCAATAAGCAGCGCCAGTTCAGGTTCAGCAAAGAAAAAAAGCAAATTATACAAAGCCTTGATTTGTTGGTGATTGACGAAATAAGTATGGTGCGGGCCGATTTACTCGACGCGGTGGATGCTGTGCTGCGTCGCCATCGCCGTAGTAATCAGCCATTTGGCGGGGTGCAACTGCTTGTGATCGGCGATCTGCATCAACTCTCTCCGGTGGCAAAGCAAGATGAATGGCGCCTTTTGGAGCAACATTATGAATCGGTTTATTTTTTCAGCAGCAAAGCGCTTGGTCGTACTGAACTGCTTACCATTGAGCTGAAGCATATTTATCGCCAGTCAGACGCCCGTTTTATCAAGCTCCTGAATCAGGTACGTGACAACCGGCTTGATGAATCGTCCATGGCGGATCTTAATCAGCGTTATATCCAAGATTTCACACCGGACGAAGATCAGGGCTATATTACCCTAAGCACCCACAACCATAGCGCCGAATCCATCAATCAGACCAGACTTCAGGCCCTGTCCAAAAAAGAACACCGTTTCAAGGCTGAAATTTCCGGAGATTTTTCTGAACATATCTACCCTACCCTGGCCACTCTTCTGCTTAAAGAGGGAGCACAGGTGATGTTTGTACGCAATGATCCCTCTGCTGAAAAACTCTATTACAATGGTAAAATCGGCAGAATAACCAAAATTTCGAACAAAAAAATCAGCGTTATCTGCCCAGGCGATCACGAGGAAATAGTGGTTGAACCAATCATTTGGGAAAATATCAAATACACACTGAACGAAGAAAATAAGGAAATTGAAGAGAATATAATCGGTAAATTCAAGCAATATCCCCTGAAACTCGCATGGGCCATCACCATCCACAAGAGTCAGGGGCTGACTTTTGAAAAGGCCATTATCGATGCCAAAGCGGCTTTTGCCCATGGTCAAATTTATGTTGCCTTAAGCCGTTGTAAAACTATAGAGGGTATGGTGCTGAGTTCTCCCATCTCATCCGGGGGAATAAAAATGGACAAAGCAATAATGTGCTTTGACGAAGACGCTCACCAAAACCCGCCTTCCGAAACCCGGCTTCAGGCAGCCAAAATCAGTTACCAGCAGCAGTTGTTGCTTGATTGTTTCGATTTTTCACTATTGCGCAACCATCTCAATTATTTTGCCCGGCTTTTGCTGGGTAACGCCGGAGTAGTTCAGGTTTTAGGCGTTGAAGATATTCACCAACTGGAGAAAAAAGCTGCGGAAGATATTTTTGTTGTCAGTGAAAATTTTAAGCGGCAATTACGCACAATTTTTACGGATGGCGGCTTGCCCGAGTCAGATGCGATTATTTTGGGACGGATCAGCAAAGCGTCCGCATGGTTTCAGGAAAAGTTTGCCGAAATTTTTGAGGAGTCAGTGAAAAAAATGCACGTCGAAACAGACAATACTGAACTTCGCAAAAAAATTGGGAATGTCCTGACCAATCTTAAAAAAGAAATTGCCGTAAAGGTGGCTGGAGTACAGTGCTGTGAAAAAGGATTTACACCGTCGAGTTTCCTGCGCGCTGTTTCAGCCGCTGAAATTGATTTTACCCCTGAAAAAGAAAAAAAGCGTCGGCCCCCGGCATATACCGAATCGGACGTTGCCCATCCTGAGCTGTTCCAGACCCTGAAGGACTGGCGTTCCCGCAAGGCCAAGGAGGAAGATGTCGCCCATTTTCAGATTTTACACCAACGGATATTGATCCAGATTGTGGTATGCCTGCCTGACAATACCGCTGATCTAAGAAAAATAAATGGAGTCGGCAAGAAAACCATTGAGAAATACGGTGAAGAACTTGTGAAACTGGTTTTGGCCTATCGCGAAAAACACGGCATAGAGAAAGTCGTACTGCCAAAGCCCACAAACCTTCCTGAAGAAAGTACCCCGGCAAAAGATGCGGCTCCACCTTTCGGCACTAAGCAAACAAGTTTCGACATGTTCAATAACGGATTAACGATTGCCCTGATTGCACAAGAAAGAGGCATGGTACAATCTACCATTGAAGGGCATCTGAGTTTTTTTGTGGAAAAAGGCGAATTAGATATCAATAAGCTGCTTTCACCTGAAAAACAACAGGCCATTGAAAAGGAGCTTGCTACAAATCACAATAATTCCCTTAGTGAAGTAAAAAATGTCCTGGGAGATGACTACTCGTATGGAGAAATCAAAATGATGTTGGCCTGCCGGAAACACCTGGCATCTGAACAAGATTACAAGGGATGATGTTTCCGTTCACTGTAATTGACGTCGTTGACGTTATGTCTTATTACAATAACAAATTCTCATTGAAAGGCGATATTCACAGCATACAAGGCGCAGAGGACGCAGAGAAAGAAAATTACTCAAGGCTATAGCCACAAATCGCCTGGCAGGTGCCTCACGGTTACTTTCTTTTCAGCCACCATGATAAAATTAAAGGATAAACTTTCGCACCTTACTTACAGGCAGGCCTGCAAACTGCTGGGACCTGAAGGTCCGCAGCTAATCAGGGCAGGTGGCAAATACGAGATTGACATCACTGAACAGGTAGTCTTGAAAAACGATCTTTTCCGGCTGAATTTGCATGATGCCATTGTCAGCATCAGTTTGAGACCCGAAAGGAATCAGCGTCTGCATTTCGACTGCTCTGCATGTACTACGGCATGTGCGCATGTGGGAGCGGCGTTTTCTCTGATACTTGAGGAGAAACTGGCATTGGGCCTTTCCGCACCGCCTCCGGAGAGGATACCGGTGGAAGGCCTTAGCGACAGGGAACTCGTAGAGCAGGCTATCGCAGACAGGGTCGCAAGGGCAAGAAGCGAGAAGATGGAACTGAGATCCATCGACAGCAATAAGCTCTGGACGGATTATACAATTACCAATTCTTCTTCGGGAAAAACATATCGGGTTGCACTGCGGGGTTGGGAGAGAGGCGATTCGTATTGCTCCTGTCCTGATTTTCGGAAAAATACGCTCGGTACCTGCAAACATATCCTGCATGCACTTGAAAAGGTCAAAAAACGATTCAACAAGACGGTCAAGAATACGCCTTATGAGGTCAAAGATATCTGTATTCATATTCAATATGGCGAAAAACTTGAATTGCGAGTTCTGGTTCCAAAAGACCTTGACACTGAGACAATGGAACTGCTCCATCCTGTTACGAACAAGTCTATAGAAGATGTAAGGGACCTTCTGGTCAGGATCAAGAAGATAGAAAACCTCGGCCACGGAATCACTATCTATCCGGATGCCGAGGAATACATGAATAAGCGCCTTTATCTTGAGAGAATCAAAAACAAAGTAAATGAGATACGCAAAGACCCGGAAAATCATCCTCTCCGAAAGACGCTCCTGAATGTTGACCTGCTGCCGTATCAGCTTGACGGGATAGCATTTGCCGTTGGAGCCGGAAGGGCCATCCTTGCTGATGACATGGGCCTGGGCAAAACAATCCAGGGCATTGGGGTTGCCGAACTCCTCTCCGCTGAAGCAGGTATCTCAAAGGTGCTTGTAATATGCCCTGCATCCCTTAAGTCCCAGTGGCATTTGGAGATAGAGCGTTTTGCGGATCGGAGCTGTCAGCTTATCCTGGGGTCTGCAGAAGAACGGGCCGCCCAATACGATAATTCGTGCTTTTTCACGATCTGCAACTACGAACAGGTCCTCCGGGACATACACTCCATCGAAACAGTAAAATGGGACCTTATCATACTCGATGAGGGACAGAGGATCAAAAACTGGCAAACCAAGACCAGCCAGACGACCAAATCCCTCAGGTCCCCATTTGCCCTGGTCCTTTCCGGTACACCGCTTGAAAACCGCCTGGATGATCTCTATTCGATTGTAGAATTCATAGATGACAGGAGACTGGGACCTGCATTTCGTTTTTTTAACACATACAGGGTCGTTGACGAAAAGGGCAAAGTGCTTGGTTACAAAAACCTGGACGAGCTCAGGAAAAAGCTCAAACCAGTACTTCTTCGAAGAACAAGAAAAGGAGTAATGAGCGAATTGCCCCCAAGGACAACGGAACTCAGAAGGATACCGCCCACTGAGGAACAGCTTTCCATACACAATGGTCAGAGAAAAATTATCCAGTCGATTATCTCCAAGAGATACATCTCCGAAATGGACCTCCTCCGCCTTCAGAAGGCCTTGCTGATTTGCCGAATGGCTGCAAACAGCACCTTTTTGGTAGATAAGGAACCGCCCGGATATTCCAGTAAACTCGATGAAATCGACATTCTTCTGGACCAATTGCTCTCGGAACAAGACCGCAAAATCGTGCTATTTTCTGAATGGACCACGATGCTGGGCCTTATAGAACCATTTCTTAACAGGCGAGACCTGAGATATGTGAGACTGGACGGTTCTGTGCCCCAGAAAAAGCGACAGGCCTTGATGCATGAGTTTCAGAAAGACCCTGATTGCAGACTCTTTATCACGACAAATGCCGGTTCCACGGGTATCAATCTCCAGGCAGCAAACACTGTTATCAATGTTGATCTTCCGTGGAATCCTGCTGTCTTGGAACAAAGGATATCCCGTGCCCATCGCATGGGCCAGAAAAATCCGGTACAGGTGTTTATTCTTGTCACAGAGGAAACAATAGAAGCAAATCTCCTGGGAACGCTTTCCGCCAAGCACGAGCTTGCCGTGGCTGCCCTTGATCCGGATTCGGAAGTCACAGCAGTCAACCTTGCCAGTGGCATAGAGGAGATGAAAAGGCGCCTCGAAGTACTCCTTGGCACAAAACCCGAAGCGCCTGTGGACGAAAGCCGGAGGGAACAAATAGAAAGGGAAGCGCAGCAACTCTTGCGCAAGGAAAAAATCGCAGGCGCAGGCGGTCAGCTCCTGGGAGCGGCCTTTGCCTTTATGAGTGAAATCCTCCCTCAAAAGGAAGAAACCGAACAGACAATACAAATGGCAGAGGCATTCAAGAGTCGTCTCCAGGAATGTATGGAGAAAGACGAAAATGGCAATCTGAAGATGACGATTACGCTTCCTGACGAATCTGTGCTGGACAACCTGGCAAAATCGCTCGCCCAGGTACTCGGTTCTGGTTAAGGAACCGGAGATAAATAAGTTTAACAAAAATTAGGCGTCCTTCATGGCAAGTCAAAAATAGTTTACACTTTGTTCATCCTATATTTTGGCAGTGAAATTGGGAAAAATACAATGATGTAGATACGTTACCTAATTTCTAATTTCCAGTTTCGACACCAGCACTCAATTCGATAATGCACGCTTTTTCGAAAAAAGATATGGCTATTCAAGTACCTATCCGCCATCCAGAGCTAAAATTTGAGTCCCATGGTGGGGTACTATTACCCGACCACAGGTGGGATATTTTGAAGTGGCCATCCGGGCACCGCAAGCATGTGGGTCTGTCGCTTCTTCTACTCAAAAAAGCCCATTCTACCAATTCCGTACTGCTCGATGACCACGAACTTATTAGCCAAAAGGGTCTTGTTGTTCTCGCTGACCAGCAGACCGCCGGTAGAGGACGAAAAAACCGAACGTGGGAAAGCGGCTCGAACCGTCATCTATTTGCTTCCGCTGTTCTCCATCCCATTTTTCCCCAGATGCTCTTTCCCTCCCTCACCCTCCTTGCAGGCCTTTCTGTGTTCAGGGCGCTCTCTTCCCTGGATATAGACGGCCTCAGCATAAAATGGCCAAACGATGTCCTGATACGAGGAAAAAAGGTCTGCGGAATTCTCTGTGAATCCAAAAAGGTCGGAGATACCCTTTTCATGGTACTGGGAATCGGCCTGAATATTGAGGGCGACGCATCCCAGTTCCCTTGTGATCTTCGCGATAAGGTCACAACGATCCACCACGAAACAGGGAAAGCCGTCAGTCGGGACATCCTTCTCGATCAGATCCTCTCAGAACTGGATATGGTGATAGCAAACGCCTATGACGGAAAAACCGCATCTCTTTTTGCTGAGTGGGAGCGGTGTTCAAGCTCTATGGGAAGAAAGGTTCGCTTCGATCATAAAGGGATAGTGATGCAGGGAAGCATCAACGGCCTTACTTCCTCTGGTACCCTTCTGGTGAAACGAGATAATGCCGAGGTAACCGAGGTGCTCTCCGGGGAAATCATCTACCTGTAATTCCGTTTTTTAAACGGAAATTCCCCCAAGGACTCGT
>JAYEFH010000392.1:0-7151 GCA_034658555.1 Thermodesulfobacteriota bacterium
GCCCAAGGTCGAATCCTTCTCATCCGACATGATGATAGTTTTACCGAAAAAAAGATAGCCATTTGGTCTTCATTTTAAACATACAAGATAGCCATTTGGTCTTCATTTTAAACATACAAGGTCGAATTTTTTCATGCTATGGATGACATTGAAAATAGTCGTAGTTTTGAGTCAGAGGATACCGTTGGGAAAATATTCAAAAAGATTGGTGTATGAATTCCAGAAAACTGATATGGACAAAAGGTTTCTCTATGGGTATATGGGTTAAGAGTTTAACGAAAATCTGAACCGTTGATTCGTGAGTTATAAATGGAGAAGGTATGGGAATAGAACAATAGAGCAATCAACAATCCAAGTAACCCTGAACCTTTAAACCTCTGCAGAAAGGTAACCCTGAACGGTGAACCCTGAACCTATGAACACCTACACATTCCTTCATGCCGCTGACATTCATCTGGATAGTCCTTTGCTCAAGCTTGAGCATTATGAAGGCGCACCTGTTGAAGATCTGCGCAGCGCAACTCGACGGGCCCTGGAAAATCTCGTAGAGCTGGCCATTGTTGAGCGTGTTGATTTTGTCCTTATTGCAGGCGACCTGTATGACGGTGACTGGAAGGACTATAATACAGGGCTATATTTTGTCTCCCAGATGACAAAACTCCGAGAAGCCGGGATTCCGGTTTACATTATTGCAGGGAATCATGACGCTGCGAGCAAGATGACCAAAACACTCAGGCTTCCTGATAGAATATTTCTGTTCCCCACTGATAAACCGAGCACTTTCTATCTTGAAGACCTCGGGATTGCGATTCACGGTCAAGGCTTTGCAAAACAGGCAGTGCGTGAGGATCTGTCGGCCGGATACCCTTCGGCTGTACCCGACTGCTTTAATATCGGGATGCTCCACACCTGTGCAACAGGACGCGAAGGTCACGAGCCTTACGCTCCCTGTAAGATTGAGGGCCTGTTATCCAAGGATTATGACTACTGGGCCTTGGGGCATGTGCATAAGAAGGAAGTACTCCACGAGGACCCGCTGATCGTTTTCCCAGGGAATATTCAGGGAAGGCACATTCGCGAAACCGGCCCCAGGGGATGCATGCTCGTTACTGTAGATGACAGAGGCCGTGCAAACGCTGTTTTTCGTCCACTTGACGTCATTCGTTGGATGCGGTGTGAAGTAGACGCATCAGGTGCGAATAGAGGCGATGACGTTGTGGATCTTATCTGTGAACAGGTTAAAGAACTGTTTGAACAAAGCGACCGGCCATTGGTGACGCGGATCGAGATAGACGGGTCGTGCCGTGCCCATTCCGAACTGGCGGCCGATCCGGAGCATTGGACCAATGAGATAAGGTCAGCAGCCATGGATTGGAGTAATGGCCGGATATGGATCGAAAAGGTAATACTCCGAACAAATCCTTTATCTAAAGGCAAGGTGTCTGAGCCGGCCGACGGTCCGGTGGGCGAGATCCTCCACCTGCTAGATGAGGTCCAATCTGATCCGGTCCGGTTGGGGACCCTTGGTGAATCATTAAATGATTTTTGGAAAAAGTTGCCAAGGGAGATCAAGGGCAGGGATGCCATCTCACCGGACAATACCGAGTGGCTGACAAATATGCTCGATCAGGTCCGGCCCATGTTGCTCCGTCGTCTTGTATCAAAAGGGAATGCACTATGAAGATACTTCGGATAGGACTCCTCGCGTTCGGTCCATTCACCGACAAGATACTCGACCTCAACAAAGGACATGAAGGTCTGCACATTGTTTATGGCCCGAATGAGGCAGGCAAGACCTCGGCCCTGCGTGCGCTTAGACAACTGTTCTATGGAATCCCGGAGAGGTCTTCAGACGGCTTCATCCATCCATACGCAAAGCTGCGGATCGGGGGAAAACTCTTGAAAAGTGACGGGGCAGTCCTTGAGTTTGTGCGCCGGAAGGGCAGGGTCAATACACTCCGCGCCAGGGACGATGCCACGCTGATTGACGAATCGCAACTTCATATGTTTTTGGGCGGCGTGGACTCGGATCTATTTGCCACGATGTTCGGCATTGACCATGCCGACCTTGTCCAGGGAGGAGAGGAGATCATCCAGGGAGGGGGAGATGTAGGCCAGGTCCTCTTTGCCGCAGGTTCTGGGATTTCCGATCTCCGAAAGGTCCAGGACGAACTCCGGGCGGAAGCCGAGAGCCTGTTCAAACCCAGAGGACAGACACAGAGAATTAATGAAGCGCTGGCCACACTCAAGAAAAACAAAAAGGCCCTGCGCGAAGCAGAGCTGCCCGGCCGGGAATGGGTCCGGCATGACATGGCACTGAGCGAGGCGCTTGATCACAAGAAATTTATTGTTCGGGATTTAGGACAGAAACAGCGTAAACAGAATCGTCTGGAGAGGATCAGAGATGCCCTGCCTGCCATTAGCCAACAAAAAGAGCTGTTGAATGATCTTAAGATGTGTGCCGATGCAGTGCTCCTGCCTGCTGATTTTGGCGATCGGCGGCGGGATGCCCTTACAAATCTTCGGATTGTAGAAAATGACAAAACACAGGCCGGCCAAAACCTCAAAGAGATCAACAAAGCACTTGAGGAACTGGCTATTCCTGAATACCTTATTGAAAACGCAGATCTAATCGAACAACTGCATCAGGATCTGGGCAGTCAACGCAAGGCAATGAAGGACCGGTCAGAACTCTTAATTCAAAGGAATAGCCTGGAGGCGGACGCAACTGCAATCCTCAGGGAACTTCGTGACGACCTCACACTCGACCAGGCTGGGCAGCTCCGGCTGAGCAAGTCGGAAAGCGTCAGGATACAGGGACTGGGCAACACGCATGAGAAGCTGGCAACCAAAATGGAAAGCGCCGGGGAGGAAATTTCCAAATATTCCTTAAAAATAGAATATCTAAAGAAAAGTCTTGCCGGGTTTGAAGATTTACGCGATACGAGTGATCTCAGTAGTGCCATTGAACATGCGCGACAACACGGGGCGCTGGAAGAGCATTTTCAGACAGAATGCACGGAAATCCAGTTGGCTGAGCAGGTGGCAGAGGTTGTTTTAAAGAGGCAGCAACTCTGGGCGGGAAATCTTGAAGACCTTGAAAAGTTGCCTGTTCCATTGCTTGAGACCATTGATGTATTTGAGCATCGTCTGAATGAAGCACAGGGAGAAGTTACAAAGCATCGTGCTGAAATAGATGAGCTTGAATGTACTATGGTGGAACTGGATGGCAAGATCGAACAATTGAGGCTGGAACAGGAAGTCCCTACTGAGGACGACTTGCTTAAGGCAAGACGCAGACGCGAAGAGGGCTGGCAGCTTGTCCTCCAGGCCTGGAAGGAGAGACACGAACAGGGGGTAGATGAGCGGGATTTTATAGCGGATTTTCAACCTGCAAACGACTTGGCAGGGGCATATGAGCTGAGTGTTCAACACGCAGATGAACTCGCTGACCGGCTCAGACGTGAGGCCGATCGGGTCGCGAACAAGGCCACGCTTCTTGCTGATCGCAAGACGCGCAAGAACCAATGCGAGCGCTTGAAAGACATGGTCAAAACGGCTGAAATTGAGCTTGCAAAGATCGAAAAAGAATGGTCCGCAGTGTGGGAAGCAGTTAGGATTTCACCAAAATCGCCAAGGGAAATGCGTGTATGGACCCAGGACCAGAGGGCTTTGGCAGACCAGGTCTCGACTATGCGTGAGCGAAAGGCAAAGGTCGGCGTCCTTAAAGCCCTGATCGAGACGCATTGCAAAGAATTGAGCGAGTGCCTTGTGACTTTGGGAGAGCCTGCTGCATATGCGGACGAGACACTGCTTCATCTTATAGAGAGGGGCCAAAAAGTCGTTGATCATATGGCTCGGATAAAGTCCGAACACGAGCAGGTTGTCCGTGACCTGGAACAAAAGGGAAACGATCTGCGGGAGGCAAAATCAAGGGCCAAAAAGACCGAGCAGGATCTTTTGCAGTGGCAATCCGAATGGACAAAGGCAATCCAATTTCTTGGTCTTGAATCTGATGCCGAACCTGCCCAGGCTATCTCTGTGATAGAGGATATCAAGGCCCTCTCTGTGAAGATCAAAGAGGCAAAGGAGCGTGGACAACGGATTGACGGCATTGATAGGGACGCAAAAGCATTTGCCTGGAAAGTCAGTGATCTGACCGGGCGCGAGGCCCCGGACCTGTCAGGATTTCCGGTCGAACAAGCTGTCGCGGAATTTAATGCCCGGCTTACCAGGGCCCGCAAGGCAAAGACGCAACAGCAGGGCCTGGAGCAGCAAGGCAAACAGGAACAAAAAAAGTTGCGGATCGCTGAAGACAGAATAGCCAGGATCCATGCCCAACTGGCGACCATGTGTCAAGAGGCCCGGTGCAAAAACCATGAAGATCTGCCTGCGGCTGAAGAACGTTCGACCGGCCGGCAGCAGATCCAAACGCAACTTGAGCAACTGGAAGAACAGATACGCAAACTGAGCGGCGGCGCAACTCTTGACGAATTTATCCAAGATGCCCGGAGCGTTGATCCTGACGGCATCGACCCTGTTGTGGATCGGCTTGGTGAGGAAATCGAACAGTTGGACCGGCAAAAATCAGATCTGGATCAGACAATTGGGAGTGAACGGACCGAGCTGAGCAAAATGGACGGCAGTGCCCGGGCCGCCGGACTGGCTGAAGAAGGGCAGGGGCTCCTGGCTCGCCTTGAAACCGACGCGGAACAATATGTCCGCCTCCGCCTCGCATCAACTGTTTTGAGTCAGGCAATTGAAAGATACCGTGAAAAGAACCAGGGTCCGATTCTGAAACGATCAACGGATATTTTTGCCCGCATGACCCTCGGTTCGTTTGAGGGGCTCCGTTTGGAGTTCAGAGAAAGGGGCGATGCAGTGCTTGTGGGCGTCCGGCCAGGCGGCAAAGAAATCGTCGGTGTCGAGGGCATGAGTGACGGGACTGCTGACCAACTTTATCTGGCCGTGAGGCTTGCCGGCCTTGAGACGTACCTGGAAAGAAACGAAGCTATGCCATTCATCGTTGACGATATCCTGATCAAGTTTGATGACGACCGGGCCGTTGCCACCTTGCAGGTCCTGGCCCAACTAGCTGAGCGGACGCAAATTATTTTCTTTACACACCATCGGCATCTTGTGGAACTGGCCGAGGCCCATATTGATGGCGATATGTTGTTCGAGCATTCACTTTAAGTTGAGCGATTAGCCGTTAGCTTTTAGCTTAACAACTCGTTTTTATGTAAAGTTTTTACCTAACAGCTAACAAAGGATGCCGAGTTTTATATGGACAATTCTAAAAAAATCATAAAGTACAAAGATCATACTATCAAACTCACGCCCCACGAAGACAGGTGTTCTCTGTTTGCCATGACCATACTAAATGAAGAAGGGAAAGAGGTAAAACACAGTAACCGCGCCGGGAAAAATGAGGACATTGCCTTTGAAAATGCAAAAAAAATGATTGATTTTGACATTGAATACGAAAGGCAGGAAACTGAAGAATAAAGAAGTATCTGTCATACTTGTTCATGGCCTTTGGATGAACGGGATGGAAATGAGCCTCCTCAAACACAGGCTCAATCGCTTTGGCTATCGACCATGGTCTTTTCGCTATTCCAGCACTCGCCTGGATCTTACCGAGATAGCAACTCGCCTTAACGCTTTCGTTGAGCAAGTTCCTGCCCAAACTATCCATTTTGTGGGACACAGCCTGGGGGGACTGGTGATTCTAAAGCTCTTTGAAATTTTTCCCAGTCAGCGCCCCGGACGCATTATCGCCCTGAGTCCGCCATATCAAGGCAGTAAAACAGCGCGGCGCTTAATTCGATTCCTTGGTGGCCGGAATCTGATCGGCCGCAGCATAACCCAGTTGCTCGACGGTGATATTCCGGCATGGTCAGGCGAGCGGGACCTCGGCGTCATTGGCGGCACCCTGAATTTCGGTTTTGGCAGACTTATCGGTGCTGTCGGTCGTTCAGGCGACGGGACCGTTCGTCTTGAGGAGATGCGTATCCCTAAGACCAGCGATTTTATCACCCTACGTGTAAGTCACATGGGCCTTCTGGTTTCCAGAAAGGTCGCCACGGAGACATATCACTTTCTGGAACATGGGCGATTTTCTATAGTTGAATGAGCCAGCATACAAAAATAGGATTAACGAAGCCTCGTTTATATCGGTGCACCGGCGTTACGGAAAGTCGCGATGATTTCAGCCTTTATTCCTTATCCCTCGATTCATCATTATTTCAACATGTTTAGGTCAGCATAGTTGTATTTTCTGCCGTCCTTGAGTTCCATTATCTGAGTATCGGGATCTTTAATATATGATGGATGAAGATTATTTTTTAAATAATTTAAATAACCATAAGCTCCAAATCGGCCACCTGTCATTTTTTTTATTGAAATTATAATTCTCAAAATTACTTGTCCCATTAGTTCTTCTTCATACTTGTCCTTGAGCTTATTGTATAGTTTGGCCACTTCACTTAAAAAGGCATCAGGAACAGATTCATGCTCTTTGAATACTACATAGTATAAAACTGTAAGGGTTTCTTTAACCTTATTATCTGTAAGATTGATGCTCGCCCGCTAATGCTTTGATTATGTTCTGATCTTCGTTTTGGTCACTTTTGGTTGGTTGGATTGAGCGAAGCGAAACCCAGCGATCTTAAGCTATTGTTGGGTTTCGGGACTCCGTCCCACAACCCAACCTGTGATTAAGCAAATCACGGGATCAGTTTATAACTTATTGAAAATAAAATATATTTCTAAATCAAAGTATTAGCGGAAGAGCATCGGTTCCCTGTCGGCCCCTAATATTCCGGAGGCATATTCTTCTGATTATAACGGATTTGGGGGAGGCGCTCTATATCCTCCCAAAGAAGCTGATATCAAAAGGTTCTCCAGCCAGTTGTCATGATACCGAAAGTGGTTAAGTCGTTCAGCTGGGCTTTGAGCTCCGTTATGTTTTTTGATAGTGATTGGGCTTGAAGGAGCAAAATTTAGAATAAGCGCCCATGCTCTTAGGGAGATGGTAATAAATAATTGTTCAATTGGTTGACCTTGGTTGATTAATTTATTTTAAAAAATTAAGTTAATGTATCACAACTTTTCTTACAACTCATCCAACTAAAAGGTAACCATGTTAA
>JAYEFH010000393.1:0-1545 GCA_034658555.1 Thermodesulfobacteriota bacterium
TTTTTAGCATTGCCTATAAAGGTGGGGGCTTGAATATGGTAACAAGGGCCGGATTGTCCGTAATGACAGTTGTCCTGGTGAGCATCTGGTTCCTTGCCTCCGCTGGGTTATCCTTTGCAGAGAAAAGCGCTTTTGTACGCTACGTTATTGATGGCGACACAATAGTCCTCAAAAAAAGAACAAAGGTGCGCTATAGAGGGATTAATTCTCCAGAGATACCTCACAAGAACAAACCAGGAGAGTCCCTGGGATGGGCAGCTACCAAACGTAACAGGCAACTGGTCCGGGGCAGGCTAGTCAGGCTGGTCCAGGATGATGAAAAGAAGGATCGCTTTGGCCGGCTGTTGGCCTATGTATTTCTCCCTGATGGTCGAATGGTCAATGAAATACTGGTCCGCGAGGGCATGGCCTTTGTGTGTTTCTCTGGGAAAGGTTCGCCTTTCAACAAAAGACTTCTTGCTGCACAGAGAGAGGCCATAAACGCCGGGCGTGGTATATGGTCAATTCCGCCGGTCAGGCCTGAACCTTATTATGTGGGCAATCGCCAAACCCTCCGTTTTCATAGGCCATCGTGTCCTTATGGGAAAAAAATAAGTAAAACCAATCGGATAATTTTTAAGTCACGAAACAATGCCTGCAAGGAGGGGTTTTGCCGGTGCAAGAAATGTCTGCCTTAAAAAAGGCTACAACAATAGTAATTAGAGATCCCAAATACCTTGAACATGACCAAGGTACCGGTCATCCGGAATCACCTGATCGTCTTAGGGTTATCTATGAGCGTTTAGACCTGGAAGATGTAAAGGGCCGGTTTAAGACCATTGTACCAAGATCAGCCGGCCGGGATGAGCTTTTATGGAATCACTCTGGTGATTACATAAACAAGATAGCCAAGACCGCCGGCAGAGATTTTTACCGGCTGGATCCGGATACAGCTACAAGCGCAGGCTCGTGGGAAGCGGCTTGCCTGGCTGTTGGAGGAGTTTTTGCCGCCATGGATGAAATAGCCGGGCCTGGTGCGCAAAATGGATTTGCCTTGGTACGTCCTCCGGGACACCATGCAGAAAAAGATTGTGCCAAGGGCTTTTGCATTTTTAATAATGTGGCCCTTGGCGCTCATTATGCGAGACATGTCCTTGGTTGTGAACGGGTCTTGATCGTAGACTGGGATCTTCATCACGGGAACGGTACTCAGCACAGTTTTTATAATGATTCCAGCATATTATACTTTTCTACCCACCAGTATCCCTATTATCCGGGAAGCGGCGGTGTAGATCAAATAGGTGAAGGCGATGGAAAGGGTTTTACTGTAAATGTGCCTTTGAGCCCCGGTGCCGGAGATAAGGACTTTGCTGCCATTTTCAATCGCCTGGTCGTGCCCATAGGGAAATCTTTTTCTCCGGACTTCATACTCGTTTCATCCGGGTTTGATACTTACCTGGATGATCCCCTGGGAGGAATGGAAGTCACTGCAAACGGCTTTGCCTATATGGCAAAAGTTTTGCTCAATCTTGCAGAATCGTGCTGTAATGGCCGGATATTATTCTG
>JAYEFH010000394.1:0-1538 GCA_034658555.1 Thermodesulfobacteriota bacterium
TTAATGTCTTTTTTGCCGTCTTCTTCGTTGCTCGTCGATCACATAACCCGTTATGCTCGCTCCTCGCGCCTTGAATACAACAAAAAAACCTATTAATTTTTGTTCAACTTATTTATCTCCCGTTCCTAAGAAACCTTGAAACCGTTCACGGGTTCACCGTTCAGGGTTACCTTTCTTCAGTTGACTAAGAGATTTTTCAAGTTTTTTCTTTTACCAGGAGCGTTTTTTGCGACGGTCATTTCGTGCCCTTGCCTCGTTTACTTTTAAATTGCGTCCACCAAGGTCCTTGCCGTTAAGAGCTTTTATAGCGGCATCGGCATCGGCATTATCCATTTCTGCGAAGCAAAAACCACGCGGTCTTCCTGTGTCGCGATCAGTAATCCAATTGAAGGACTCGACAGTCCCATACTGCTCAAGCATTTCGCTGACTTCTGCTTCTGTGGTACTAAAGGGCAAATTCCCAATATAAAGTTTCATTAATACCTTCCTCTAGGAGCAAGCTGCTATTCTTTAATAGTTGTTTTGGATGAAACGAACTTTTAGTTTTAGTAGTTACTCAGGCTTAAGGGTCATTATAGATAAAATTGGTTGGAAAAATAAAACAGAAAAAAGCGGGTCATCGAAAGCAAACCCGCTTTTCGGTGCTGATTTCCGAGGCCAATCGGCACTAGGCGTGCACGTTGGACGCTTGGGGACCCTTGGGGCCCTCAACCACATCAAATTCCACTGTCTGTCCTTCTTCTAGGGACTTGAATCCGCTGCCCTCAATGGCGCTGAAGTGGACGAAGACATCAGGCCCATTCTCTTGAGAGATGAAACCGAAGCCTTTTTGATCGTTGAACCATTTTACAGTTCCTTTAGCCATGCTCTTTACCTCCTTTCCTAAAAATTATGGGTTCTTTCGACCCATGTGTTGCACTTGCCATGGGTTCGAAACGCCCATAACGGAAAGGATCCGCCATACAGGTGATTTCTGATCCATACAGAGTGTCATGTTTCCTCAAGGGCTTACCTATAAAAAAAGAGGCACTATTTGTAGCCTCCTTATTTACAGACCTGCCACTTGATAGCCTTATAGACCTACATATAGCTAATTCTAACTATACATCCGTAAAATATACGATACGCAACATTTCTTCTGATGTCAACAAAAAACACTCTGGATATTTCAGATAAGCGCAAGCGAGTTTTGTGACGCAGTTCTGAAGGCTCTTTTGAGCCTTTAGGGCAAGCTGTGATCATCTTTTCTCAGGCTATGGGTAAAAGGTAACATACTACCATAGACCGAGCTTGAGAAGGCAACGGCGCAAATGATTGCTGAGATATAAAATTCGAAGAGCGGGGATGGTTCAATAATCCGTGATCGCATAACGAGTTGTTTGTGGATCCAAGCAGCCTTATTCGTTGGGGGAGCAGCCGGAAAGACTGCAAATTTATGGGGTGTAAGTCCCATAGCCGTCAGGCTAAGAGGTCGGCAAGATTCCGTGTAATTAATATGTCTTAACATACCAAATAGTTATAAAGGATAGCAACAATTC
>JAYEFH010000395.1:0-1537 GCA_034658555.1 Thermodesulfobacteriota bacterium
CTTTTCGGCAACTGCCCTTGATACCTATCTCTCGTGCCCTTTCAGATTTTACGCAAAGTATATCCTGGGATTGGATGTCCCGGATACCATAGATAGAGATGAGATCGACCCCCTTTTGGTGGGTAACATGGCGCATAATATACTAAGGGAGTTTTATCTTCCATGGCTGAACAGGGAGATTCAGTTCGAGGCTGATTGTGATAATGGCCTTGTGACAAAATCTGATATGGCACTTGAGGGGATCTTCGGGCCAAGGGCGGAATGGAGCGGAGGTGTGAGACTCTTCAGGGAGGTCCTGCTCTATCGTCTTAAAAATTTCCTGAGGCTTGAGAGAGAACACGCACAGGGTCACCGGTTGATGGGCCTTGAGGTCCCCTGCAAAATGGACCTCTACCTTGAGGAAGCTGGTCGCAAGGTCAGGATTAAAGGAGTGCTCGACAGGGTAGAAAAGGACAAAGATGGTCTTGTCTGGGTTATAGATTACAAGACCGGCAGTAAAATACAAATGCCCAGAGCCACAGTTGCCTCCAAAGTCTCAGACAGAGAGGCAATTAAGCAGGAGATAGTCTCCTTTCAGTTGCCCATGTATTTGCTCCTATGTGACCAACACTATGACCTAATGTCCGGATGGTCCGGGATGAATGCCGCCCTGTACGGGCTGAGGGGTCTTGCGGACTCAAGCAACTTGAATGCCCTTCAGACCATCTTGTTCAAACAGGGTGACAGCCGAGATGAAATTGTAAAAGGGATATATGTCCCGGCCTTAAAGGCTATTATTGATGAGATATTGGATCATGAGATTCCTTTTGCTCATGATCCTTCTGATTTTGGCTATTGCAGAACCTGCCCTTACAGCAGGCGGCTTTGCAAGGTCGGATAATTAGGGTCTGAAAGGATATTTTTCAAAAACATCAAAAATCCAACGGGCTTTTTGTCTCCTTGATTGTGACACTCTTAACAGTATGGGTATAAATCATAGTGGTTCGCACATCACTGTGTCCTAATAATTCTTGGATCGTACGGATATCATAATTTGCTTGTAATAAATGACTTGCAAAACTGTGGCGAAACGTATGGGAGGTAACTCGCTTGGGAATTTTTGCCTTTTTCACCGCCTTTCTGAGCGCTTTCTGCAGGGAAGTTTCATGAATATGATAGCGCCTGCGCTTTTTGTTTTTCGGTACGAGAGTTAGCTCCTTTGCCGGAAAAAACCACTGCCAGACAAGCTCTCTGGCCGCATTCTTATATTTTTTCTCCAGCTGGCCATACAGAAAAACACCATCAAATCCTGCCTGACAATCCTTTTCATGCTGCTCAATGACCAGATCAAGCTGGGCCTTCAACTCACCCATAAGTACTTCGGGAATGGGTACGGTACCAATACCGTTCGGCACGTTTATTGCTTAAATATTTTTTTGCAATGCTACAGATAACCTACTGAAATTACAGCAAATCTTTTCTATAGACAGAAATTTTGGTTCATAGTTTAATTATAGCGCAAACCTTTACCTTGGAGGCGCTATGATTGATAAAGTTG
>JAYEFH010000396.1:0-1533 GCA_034658555.1 Thermodesulfobacteriota bacterium
TTTTTTTTAGCATGGGCTCTCAGTACCTTGATTTCCAGATCCGAAAACAATACCTCAGTGGGCAACTCAGGGGTCTCTCTTCCAAGAAGAGTCATGAGCATAATACGCCAGGCAATAACCAGGTTGATCGCTACCGCTCGCCTGATACGCTCGGCGGTCTTATGGGCCATCTTTTCTGCACCGCATCCGGATTTCAGGACACGATGCCAGTCTTCGATACGCCAGCGCAGACAATACCACTTCACGCAATTTAATGCGTCATCAATCGATTTTATATCAATTGTCGTCAGTAAAAGCCACTCAAGTGGTTTCACGCCGGCAGGAGGGACATCTTCTCTCACATGCACAACCCATACTGAGATCGGATCTTTATCCTTATAATACGACGGAGGATGAAGTTCTATCTGTACATAACGAACTGAAACTTCCGCAGTGCGCTCTGACCGTTTTGGACGTGCTTTCTGTTTACTCTTTTTGGATTTGGCACTTTGCCTGGGAACCTTGATTTTAATCCGAGTTTGAATCGGAGATTGCCTTGCTGTATCGAACAGCTTATGCTTTCCGGTGGTTATGCGGTCGTGTTTGGCGCGTACGAGCAGATCAACACTGGAACAATTACAACGTTGATCATCAAACAATTCAAAGAAATCCGCCTCCCGATCTAGAACATTGACCAAAGAGGTGTGCGGCATCTGAGCTTTTAATTCCATACAATTGCGTATCCCCTCGATCCAGCAGAAGGTTTTTTTTTCTTCAATAGGGATTGCTGAGGCAGGACGGTTATCCTCCTTTGATTTCGGCTCAGGAGCGTTACATTCGGCGCGTAGTACCCCCAGGGGAAGACCGTCAGTGTTTACCGCAAATGTCGAATGCAAATGCAATCCTCTGCTCTGGGCACCGGTCTGATTCGTACCGATCACCCCCAGGTCTTTACATTTGTCCAGGGTGGAATAATTTAGATCACTGCCGTCCTGAATACATAATACGGTTTTTTCCGCCTTCATTCGCCGTATCGTTTGCTCACGGTGCGGCAGAAGAATGTTGGGCATGGTTACTGCTGAATCGTCCGGCTTGTCGATCAACCGATAGTAGCCTTTCATTTTCGGCCAGTCACCTCCGGCAACACCGCAATAGGCACGTCCGGGGTTCTCGGCTTTATCAGTTGCAATTTCAACAAGTCTGTGACTCAGTCGTTTGTCGCCCAGCGGAGCGCCACCGAATTCCTTTTCCGCCCATTTTTCTCCGTCAATACCTACAGAGAGATCAAGCGCACCTAAACCGCTATTTTCCGGAAGTCCTATCTTGATACGAAAATCTTTCGCAAGCGGATAAACATAAATATCCTTTATGCTTTCCGCCTTTTTATTGAAACGATCCTGTCGTCCCCTGCCTTTGGTATGACCAACTAACTGCCAGTTTGCAGCCCTGTAACATGTTCCCTTAAAGTGATTGGTGTCCACAAAGGTTTCCAGAAGCAGGGGGCGGTATCCATACCGGGTCTCGAAATCTCGTGGAAATTCCCGGATGGCCATG
>JAYEFH010000397.1:0-1528 GCA_034658555.1 Thermodesulfobacteriota bacterium
CAGGACAAAAAGTGTCAGATAGCGAAATGGACTCTCTCTCAATCAAGCCTCATACGAAGTTTCCGACGTGGAATTACACATTAAATCCGATAACAAGAATGTAAAGTTATTTTTGAGTGAACCCTTATTGTTCAAGAAAGATGGCTCAATTCATATTGAAAAGGATTAAAGGTACACCGAACCTAGCGCTGCACTTAACCTCCAGCCCTGTGGGCATGTCGGCAAGTGAGCTTGGTCGTTAATGATTTCTCCTGGCAGTCATAACAAAACCAGATGCATCCAAATTCAACATTTCGATAAGACTGGTTAAATTGCTCCCGAGTAAAATATGCTGCTATTAGTAGATCTCTCCGATACGCCACACTAAGGCTATGACTAACAATACAAAGCTATAACGAGTTATGAATTTCTATTCAATTTGACGGTTTCCATCTGTCCCACTTTGTTCAGCGGGATAAACCTGACAGGCAATATGGCAAGATCTTTGGGGTTTTGCAGTTTATCAAACGCCCTTCCCGAATGCACGGGACGAAAGGGCCCGGTTGCGCGGCCTGAAGGTGTTGTCCTCCATTTCTTTCCGGATTACCTGGTAAAACAGCTTGGACATCTTCAATTCCTGTGACTCATCCTCATGAAAATGGTCCCAGGCATAAAAGTGAAAAGTGAAAAAGGGCAAATAATGAAATGTCAAAGAATAAAGCGCCGGTCCCCTATTTATTCAAGGTTTGACACTATTTGACTCTCTCCTGCTGTTTTACATAACAACCGTAACTTATCAACCTACTGATTTAACAATGCGCTCCCAATGCTTGACCATGTATAGAGGGATTGAAAGAATCCTATCGTAAAATGAAAGCTTTTGCATGGAAAAGCGAATCCCGAGCGGACAGGAGGGGTGTTCTTTTAGAAAAAGGCGCATGCTTTTCAGTGTTCCGGTTTTTCCGGACTTAACCTCCACCGGGTAAACTGTTGATCCTGATGCCACAAGGTAGTCAACTTCGGCATTACTGCTTTTTGCGTCCCTTGCCCAGAAATATATGTTTCTCTCCTTATACCAATCAATTGCTGCAAGGATCTCCTGCCCGACATACTGTTCTATGACATCGCCCAAATTTGCAGTCATGAGATTGTCGTGAAACATCAATTCGGCGCCTAATCCGAGCGATCTTTGCATGAGGCCGACATCAAGAAACAATATCTTGAATTTCTTCTCATTTGTTTGAGCGCCAAGAGGGACCCCATGTCCTGACGAATGTATCACCCTGTTCAAACACTGAGCTTCTTCCAAAAGCCGAAGGGCGTCTTTTAAATCACGTGACTGTACATTCGGGTTGACGTGGGAATACTTATACCTCTCTCCAACCATACGCGGCGCTGATATGAAAACATCTTTAAGATACTTGTGTTTGGCGGTCGATGAATACTTGGAAAAATCCGCCTGGTACGTTTTAATAATGGATGTCTGAACCATGTTGATTTCTTCAGGAGAAATGTCTTTCAAATATTCTGAAACAACTCCCGGCATACC
>JAYEFH010000398.1:0-7015 GCA_034658555.1 Thermodesulfobacteriota bacterium
GGGGTTGACCAGACCCAGGCCATCAGTGAGCCACCTGTCCGCCGGAGTCGGCACGAGAGACTATCTGCTGTCTGTTGAGTTTTCGGACCGTCTATATTTTTTTTATCGTCCATCATTTTGACTCCGGATTTTTTTAGTGATCTGGAGTATCTATACTTTTCCGTCAGGATTAGCGCCCTTCTCTGACAGGATCAACAGGATTACAGGATTTCTTAATATTTTTTATCTTGACAATCCTGTTCATCCTGTCCAAAAATGGAAATTCCTATACTATTAAGTTAAATGGGATGCATATTTAATCGTATTGTGCATCACTGTGGTGTATTTTATCCCCTCAATTTATGAACGAATATAGCAAAAACCGCCCTGAGCCTCAGGGCCTGTGTGACTATTCGGCCTCAGTGGAAAGATATCTGCACAGACCTATGCCAAAGGCTCGGGCGGAGATATGGTCACTGGTGCTGACCGCCCGGGATGTACCCCACAAAATCCTTTACTCAGTTAATGAGTGCAGAATAGCAGTTCCTCCAGACCATGAAAATCGGGCTGCTACCGAACTTGAAAAATATGAGAATGAGAATCGGGCATGGTCTTTGAAGTTTGAAGCTACTTCATGGTATCCGAATGCACAATCTACCTTTTGGACCCTGCTTATACTAACCGCTGTATTTAGTATTTCCTTTTCAGATAACTGGAGAGGGCAATTGATTACGATCGGCAGCGGCGATGTGGACAGCATTCTTCATGACGGACAGTGGTGGCGACTGGTTACTGCTCTGACACTGCATGCAGACCCTCCACATTTACTTGGAAACATGATGATGGGTGGATTACTAATGATTTGGCTTTGCAGCCTTCTGGGCATTGGCCTAGGATGGGGGATCACCCTCCTGTCAGGGATACTTGGCAACTTGATTAACGCCTTGGTTCATGGAGGAACCCATAGTTCAATCGGGTCTTCTACGGCCATTTTCGGTGCATTAGGTGTGATAACAGCACTTAAGATACTCAGCGCACGACGTTTTTCTCTCAGAGACTGTGCAATTCCATTAGGAGCGGGCTTTGCACTTCTCGGATTTTTAGGCGCCCACGGTGAACATACGGATCTTGGAGCACACCTCTTCGGCTTCCTGTCAGGCCTGATCCTGGGACTACTCGCAGGACAACTGTTAAAGACTTCAGGTCTTCCTTCTCTTAAAACGGACCATATTATAGGAATAATCACGTGCTTTGTACCGATCCTGGCCTGGCTTATAGCATTCCAATATTAAAATCATGCCTGGGCGTCGTCACGAAAGCACGAAGATACGAAAGCTGAAAATTATTCGACTCTATTTTCATCAGGGCCCAGGAGTTGAGTCCCAAGATACATGTAATGGAGTCCTGAACTAATAGTAAACAGGGCGGTAGCTATATAAAGAAAAGGTAAAATCCGGCAAAACAAGCCCAGGCCATGGTCTACGAGGACCATAAAAATAGTCCCCAATTGGGCTACTGTAGTAATTTTGCCAAGCACAGATGGGCGGATTTCCACGCCACCCTGAAACAAAAAAAGTATCAAGACACCAAACACGATTATCACATCCCGACTAATCACGGTTACTGCCAGCCAGCCTGGCAGAAACCCTATGACTGCAAGAGTTACATAAGCTGATGTGAGAAGAAGTTTGTCGGCAATAGGGTCCAAAATGGCGCCGATTCGGGTTTTCTGCCTCATCCATCGAGCTATCAGTCCGTCCATACCGTCGGTTATTCCAGCTATAGTAAAAACAATCAAGGCTTCCACGAATTTGCCGTCGATAAGCAGTATCACCAGTAGCGGCGTAAGTATAATGCGTATGAGGGTCAGTAAATTAGGTAAATTCAATTCAAAGCTCTTTTAATTATCCAATTTTTTGCCAAATTTTGTGAAGACCCATCAGGGCTTCAGGATGATACCATCTGATTTCAGAATCGGCCCGAAACCATGTAAGCTGGCGCTTTGCATAATGGCGGGTATCCCTCTTTAATTGGCTTACAGCCTCATCAAAGGACACTTCTCCTTTGAGAAAAAGGATAATATGCCGATATCCAAGGGATTGCAAGGGCTTAAGATGGTGTGAATACCCTTTATCCAACAAAAATTTCACTTCCTCTAAAAATCCGGCATCCAGCATAGCACCGACCCGTGCGTCAATCCGATCATAGAGTTCTTTTCTGGGCCTTATCAGTCCTATCTTTGTGCACAACAATCTCTGTCCTGAATTACTCCTATGCCTCCTCTGCCAAATCGACATAGGCTCGCCGGTCTGATGATATACCTCAAGCGCCCTAATGATTCTGAATGTATCATTAGGATGGAGCCTGCTTGCTGCTTTCGGGTCTGCGTCGGCAAGGAGGTCATTAAGCGCCCCTTTTCCCTGATTTGCCAAAATTTTATTCAACATCTCCCTTACCATGGGATCACGTCCCGGACATGGGACCAGTCCCTCAAGGAGGGATCTCAGATACAGTCCGCTGCCACCAACCAGCAAGGGAACCTTTCCCCTTAATGTCATCGTCCTGATGATGCCCAGTGCCTTACGCACAAAGTCAGCAGCGTCAAAGGGCTCATCAGGATCTGCAACGTCAATCATGTAATGGTGGACCTGCTTCTGTTCCTCAAGGCCGGGCTTTGCAGTTCCGATATCAAGGCCCCTGAATACCTGCACTGAATCCACACTTATGATCTCAGCGCATATCTCTTTTGCAAGGCGAAGAGACAGGGCCGTCTTTCCCACAGCAGTCGGACCGACAAGGGCAACCAGGGGGAATTTGGTGAGAGAATTTGGTGATTTGGTGATTTGGTGATTTGGTGATTTGGTGATTGAAGAATTGAGGGATTTGGTCATCGTTTTCGCCCGAATCGTCGTTCTATCTCGCTGAATCCCAAAACCTGGGCTACAGGCCTTCCGTGGGGGCAGTGGGTCACTTCTTCGGAAAGCAGTTCCCTGAGTAAGGCATTCATCTCTTGCAACTCGAGGTGGTGGTTGGCCTTTATTGCGGAATGACAGGCCATGGAGGCCAGAAGATCGTGAACCATGCCTTTTACATCCTGTTCAGGGAAACTGAGAATACGGTCTATCAGCTCACTGACCACTTCGCTGGTCTTGGGGCAAGAGGCTACAAAATCCGGGACAGACCTGATAGCAACCTGAGAATGTCCAAATGGCTCGATTGCTATTCCTAATCGGTTTAGTACGGGACAAATTTCCGGAAGTTTTGCAATATCTTCCTGGTTCCTTTCCAGTACTTCAGGAAATACAAGGGGTTGGGTGTCCAGGGTATCAGTTCGCGCAATCTGCTGGTTTAGCCTCTTAAAGATTAGGGCCTCGTGAGCTGCATGCTGGTCCACAAGCACAAGGCCATCCGGCCCCTCTGCCAGGATATAACTCCTGGCTAACTGCCCGAGAACACGAAAATTCTGCCATAAATGTGCTCTATCAGACTTTTGGACATGTTGGTCCTGATCGGGTGATACAGGAGGCCCAGGGCCGGGAATCAGGGTAGCTTTCTGATCTTGCCCGGACTGAGGGAATCCCCCGTAAGCGGGAAATTCCTCTGAGACCTGAAAAGCATCAGGAGACATATCCAGTTCCTGCTGATCAATTGAAAGGCCTGCTTCTTCCAATCCTGCCTGGGTTTTTCCAAACGGCGCAGCAACAACCTTTATGCCTTCAAGTGCCCTTTGTACAGCATTATAAACAATCCGGTATATTGCGTTTGGATCGTGGAAACGAACTTCTTGTTTGGCAGGGTGTACGTTTACGTCTACCTGATCCGGCCGGACCTCCAGAAATAGGGCACCCATAGGGTATGAATTCTTCATCATGAAACCCCTGAATGCCTGATTAAGCGCCTTCCATAGCAGTCTGCTGTTTATGGGTCTTTGATTCAAAAAAAAGTAAAAGGACTTGGAGGAGGCCCTTGCTTCCTCCGGTGGTGTCACATAACCTGAAACCAGAATTCCCTGGGATTTGCCTTCAACAGGCAGCATCTGCGGAACAAGCTGATCCCCAATCAGGGGCCGGATGCGCTGGGGACCCTTGCAACCGGGCCGAGACCTAAATATTTCCCTTCCATCACTCAGGAGTTCAAAAAGGATTTCAGGAAAACTCACTGACAGGGTGCGTACTATTTGGGAAATATGTCCCAACTCAGTCTGACGCCTCTTGAGAAACCTGCGTCTTGCCGGTATCTCCAGGAACAGGTTCTCTACTTCCACGGTAGTCCCGGCGGGGCATCCTGCGGCCAAGGTCTTCTTGTTTCTGCCGAAGTCCACCCTCACCCGCCACCCTTCGACATTGTCAGAAGGCCTGGAAGTGATGGACAACCTGGAAACAGCGCCTATACTGGAAAGGGCCTCACCTCTGAAACCCATGGTGCGTATAACAGCCAAATCGGCTTCATCCTTGATTTTGCTGGTTGCGTGGCGTTCAACAGCCAGATCGATGTCTTCTTTTTCTAGGCCGACGCCATCGTCCGTAACCCTGATGAGGTGTTTACCACCATCTTCCAGCTCTACACGGATCCGTTCGGCCCCTGCGTCTATAGAATTTTCCAGAAGCTCCTTTACTATCGAAGCAGGCCTTTCCACTACCTCACCTGCTGCGATTTGATTGGCTATATGTGGAGGGAGTATATGTATTTTGGACACGAGAATTCCTGTTTACCGTATTTGCTCATTCAATGTAAGGGATTTAGAAAAAAATAATTTACCCATAAAGGAGTATTACCAAAAAGTAATAGACAATCAGAGCGTAACCTGCTAAGTGTCATAATTAAAAAATTTAATGTTATTATAATTTAAGCTATTCCCAAATCTCTATCTCAAGTAAGGCTTTTTTGAACGTGAAAAAAATTTTAGTATTTGTGCAACCCTTATTAAAATCCGGACTTCTTTAGATGTGGCATTTCCTACATTAATAATCCAGTTTCCATTGCGTTTTGAAAACATAGCATTACCATATCTTCTTCCCCTCATCATAGAAGATGCTATTCTTCCATAGTTTTTATAAAATATTGACCCGACACTTGGATGTTTGCGATCTTGATGTTTTATTGCATGTTTCATTCTTACTTTTTTCTTTTCAAAGCCTATACTTTTTTCTTGAAAAGGTAACTCAAATATAGCCGAAAGAATAATCCAATTTCGGTTCTTTTTAAAAATAGATTCTCTATACCCAAAATTGCAATCCTCTTTTTTTAGAATTTTAATTTTCGAACCGTCAAATATAGTTACAGATACCAAATAATCGGAAATAGATGCCTTAATATTCTCCCTATTTCCTATACCAGCATTCATATAAATTGCTCCACCTATTGTTCCAGGTATAGAATATAAAAGTTCATTTCCAAACAGATTATTATTTATTGAAAAATTGATAAATTTTTGAAGTAATATACCACTTCCAACTTCAACTCTATGTCTATCTATAAGACTTAGTTTATTGAAAGCCTGTTTAAGGATTATAACAAATCCTTTGACACCTTTAACAATTCATTAATATCTCTAGGTGTTGAAAGAATTTCTGCTGATCCACCAATCTTGAAAGAAGTATATTTTTTTAGTGCTTCATTTTGCAATCGTATAGTCATATAATCTAGCCTTAAGAACAAATTAAAAAAATCCTTCGTTATTCTATGTGGATTTCGCTACCTCTCGCAGATGAAAAGAATTGGCCATGAGACAGAGACTTTTTGTCCGTATGTGTCCTTGTGTATCCATGGCTATTTCAAAAGGTATTTTTATGAGTTGTTTGCTTCTAAAATTCAACGGAACCAACTTTTGTCAGTATCCTTCCGATAAGTAAACAATTTCAAAAAGGCTGATACTCTTTTAGCTGTCGGAATTTTTGGTTTTTCCATATAGGTTAGTATACAATGCATTAACCTTTTCCATTTCAAATTTCGTAATGCTAAGCTGTTTAGTTTTTTTAAATTACATTCAATATCATAAGTTGCGTATCTGTGGAAAAACTTATGTTTGTTTTCTACATGCCTGTTGTCAAAATAGAAAGGCAAAATGTCATAAGCTAATGTCGCCAAATCAACAAGAATTCCAATAGAAGCTTTATTCCAAGAACGCTGCCGTTTCTGAAAACATTTAGTCGGTCTTCCTGACTCATCGAAGTAAGACGGTACATTGAGATCTGGAAAAATGAAGTTCCCAAGACCATGTGCTATGATTCCCCTTTGATGCATCTCCACTGGCTGAATCGCATGTGCGTGATGTCCGATAATACAATCTGCCCCCATCTCAATTACTTCTCTTGCAAAATATATCTGTTCTATATCTGGGAAATTGCACTCTTCGGTACCCCAGTGAAATGTGAGTACAATTCTATCTACCTTGCCCTTCAGATAGTCTATATCTCTTTGGATTCGCTTTGTTTCCAATGGGGCCGGCCCATAAAGCAATCCACTTACATTTTTTATCTGGTCATAATAAAAGGCATAGCGATATCCGAGAAAACCAACCCTTAACCCTTCAAATGAAACTATCGAAGGATTATTATAGTTTTCATTAGCTCTACCGGCACCGAAGAACAGGACCCCCAATTTCTCCAAGTTCATTATAGTGTCCTCAAAAGCTTCATTTCCATAATCCATTATATGATTGTTAGCTAATGACACAGCCACCGGTAAAGGATTGAAAACTTTTTCTAAAATACCCTCTCTCATAATCAGGTTAATTTTTCCCTCGATTGGAGTGCCCCTGTCTGAAATCGGCCCTTCAAGGTTAAGGATCAGGGGATAACCAACAGGCAGGTTTACAGCGCAGGTCCTTGTCAGGAAAACGTCACCTAAAAGAAGAATCCTTGTTTCCATTTACTAGAAGTCACTCCTTTGTTAATGAAAAAGCATAGGATATGATCCTCTTGCAAAACTCAGAGAATAAAATGTTTTTTTGGCTTTTGAAAAAGCAAAAAAAATAGAATAAATTTTTAAAATGATACCATCAAATTGTATTTTATGGAAGTGTCAATGAATAATT
>JAYEFH010000399.1:0-24009 GCA_034658555.1 Thermodesulfobacteriota bacterium
AGAATTGTGGAGATGATTTGTGACATATTAGATGAAATTCAGAAACTGAAAGACAACAGGCCGCGAAGAGAATTAATAACTTTTGTCAAGGATCGACCGGGGCATGATCGCAGATATGCCATTGATTTCACTAAATTAAAAAGGGAGTTGGGCTGGGTTCCAGAGGAGTCTCTTGAAACAGGGATCCATAAAACCGTCAAATGGTATCTTGATAATCAGGAATGGATCGCCCGCGTAAGGAGCGGAGAATACCAGTCATGGATCAAGGAACACTATGCATAGGAAAATATTATTACTCATATTTGTATTACTCTTCGGCTGTAGGCCATCATTTAGCGGGCCGCGTACTACGTTGCAAGAGCCGGATGAAACCTCAAGTTTTGTCTCGGGGGAAAAAGAGGGCATCAAATATGCTTCACCCGAAATTTTGAAATATTATGAAGCAGGTATTGAAAAAGACTATATCCTCGGTCCTGGAGATGTCTTGGAAATTGTGTCTCCGCGACATAAAGAACTCTCTGGAGAATATGTCATAAGCCCTTATGGAACCATAGCAATTTTTTTGGGAGGAGAAATCGATCTGTCCTGTCTTACCCGAGGGAAAGCAGAGGATAGTATTTTAGAAAAACTGGACAAGTATTACGATCTCCTATCATTGACGCTAAAAATCAAGTCATATAAGAACAACAAGGTCTATGTCCTTGGACGGGTGGATAATCCTGGTATCATAAGGTTTGAGGGGAGACCGACACTTTTGGAGGCCCTTTCCGTTGCCGCACCCTTTCCTCCGGTTCAATCCGCTGCATTTCTGTCCAAATGCGCTATCATGAGAGGCAAGGACCAGATTCTCTGGATAGATCTCCAGGAACTCCTGAGACGTGGGAATATGAAATTAAACATAAATCTGGCCAATAATGATATAATCTATATTCCCGATCCACAAGATTCCAATGTTTTCATAATGGGCGAAGTCAGAGAGCCCGGCTCCTATGAAATAAGAGATGTCCTTACGTTATTAAACGCCATTGGTATGGCTGGAGGATTAACAGAAGATGCTGTTCCCTCAGATATCAAGCTGATCAGAAATCGCGGCAAGGGAGGTGATGTAATAAAAATTGATCTTGATAAGCTGATGGCCTCGGCTGATTTTTCTCAGAATTACCTGCTTAAGAATAATGACATCATCTATGTGCCGCGAAAAGGGATAACCATATTTAATTACTACCTGAGACAAATTGACCCGTTCATACAATTGCTGATAGTCGGAGAATCTTTAAAAACAAACAAATAAATTTGTGAACTTAACCGCGAGACAAACATGGCAGATATGTCGTCAACCCATGGGCAAACAATAAATGCCAAAAAGCCTTTCAATCCTCTTTTAAGCCTGAGACAGCATATCCCTCTGATTCTGATTGTAATTCTGATAGGTTCTGTATGTTCAATAGTGGTTGGCATCATTAAGGCCAAAAAAACGTACGATGTGGAGGCTGTTCTAAATATAGCCCCTTCAATACCTAAGATCCTCTATAGGACCGAAGAAACAATGATGCTCCGTTCCTATGAAGATTGGATGCGCACGCAGGTCAATATCCTGACAAGTTTTCCCATACTGCAAGATACCATCATTGCTTACCGCGAGGCAGGTTATGTCTGGTGCCGTCCGGAGGAATCCATGAAGACCGCAATTGCCCGCCTTGGCGCAAAACTTAAAGTAAAACAAAAGCGGGATACCCAACTAATCACTATTGCCATGTCTTCCAGTAAGAAAGGAGGCCTATCGGAAATTGTTAATTCAGTGGTCAAGACCTTTTTAGAATCAAAACGGAAGAGGCAGGAAGAAGAGGATTCGACAAAACTTAAAAGGCTTAAGGAAGAAAAGGCGAAGGTTCAGAAGCAGTTAGATGACAGTTATCAGAAATTGGAAAAGGTTTCCAGCAAATATGGTACGGCCATTACGGAAGAAAAGAACCTTTATGTCTATATTGATGCCCTTTACGATCTCAAAAGGGCGCAGAACAAGATTTTTGTTGAACGGATTAACATTGCCAACGAACTTGAGGCCTTAGAAAAAAAATCTAAAAAGATCATCAAATTGGATATTGAACCGATAGTGAATGAACTTGTGGAGAGGAACGCTTTATTGCAAGACAACCTGATTCAGCTCAATCGGAAGGAACAGGATATCAGGGGACAAATGGTCGGCCTGAAAAAGGATAACCTGGAATATATGTATTTTCAGAACAGATTGAATGAACTCCATGGACAGGAGGAACAATTACGTCGCTCGATTACGCAAAAGGAAACCCGGCTTGTGCGGGAAAAGATGTTAAGTGAAAGCCGGTTGGAAATATCGGAGACTTCCGCGCAATATGAGATCGCTCTTGAAACAGAAAAACAATTATCAGAGAAACTGAAAATTCAGCAGAGGAAAGTCCTGGAATATAATACAGCCGTTCTCAGAGCCAGCACCACACGGCAGGAAATCGAGAGACTCCAGGCCTCACTTAACAGGATTAACGAACGAATCGATCAGATTATGCTGGAACGGGCCAACCCCGGGCGGGTCAATGTTATGGAGTGGGCGCTTCCGCCGGAGGATGGCGTAAGCAATCGCATCAAGATAATAGCAATCGGTATGATCGGCAGTATTATTGCCGGATGTGTACTGGCCCTTGGAATCGGTTTTATGGACAAGACCATTAATAAACCGGATGAAATACAGAAGGGCTTCGGGTTTCCTGCGACCGGCTTTGTATTGGACGGGAGTGAGGACCGGATTGACCCTGATCAGATATATAACGTATTCAAGAAACATTTATCCTCATTTATTTATAATCAATACAGTAAAATTGCTTTAAATTTTGAGAAAGAGCATAATAAGCACGGATCAACCCTTTTTATGGTACTTGCCCCGAAAGACGGTTACGGCGTTACATCAATGGGAATAAATGTCTTGGCGGCAATCGATACTCTAAAGGACCGAAAGCTTTATATTGATCTCAATTTCAGAAGTCCTTTGGACAAAAAAATTCCCTTTATTTCCGGGATCAAGGGAGTAACAGACTGGGCTGGGCAGTCGGACGAAATTGACCCTTTTATTTATTCAGATCCTCGTCTTCCCTTTCACGTGCTTTCTCTCGGAACTGTTAAAGAGTTGTTTCCTCCGGTCCTCCCTCTCTCACGATTTGAAACCCTGCTCAATAGTATTAAGCAAAAGTTTGATTATATATTTATTGATTGTCCGCCCCTGCTTGTATCCAACTACTCTGAAGGTCTTGTCACTTTTGCTGATGTGGTTGTGATAGTAGTCGAGGCTGGTTCTACCCAGTGGGGGGAACTCGTCTATGCCGTAAATCTTCTGGATAGACTGGGCACAAAAGTGGTTTCTATTATTCTGAACAGGGTGCACTTTTTAAAGGGCGGACTTTTCAAAAAATCAATGGACAGGTTTTACGGCAGGTATGGATCTGATGCAGACTTAAGCTCATGGGGAAGGATTGTTTGCTATGTCCGTCAACTTATAAGTGGCTGGACAAAAGCAGCAAAAGAAGAGGTCATTAAAGACAGGCGGGAAAGGTGAAATCCTAAATAAGAATCATTATGGATAAGATAGCCATACTGCCTATGATATTAGGCTTCGGTTTTCTCATTTACAAAGAACCGAAGGAGCTGTTTCTCTACTATTTCCTGCCGATCCTGACAGTCTTTCCCGTATATTACCAGACTAAATTGGTTCAGGGAATACCTGAATTATCATTCTGGAGCGCCGCCCTGGTGCCAATACTCCTGTTCTGGGTAGTCAACAAAAAGGTAGAGGGATATTTTTTTTCATGGCTGGATCTGATTATTCTGATTCACCTCCTCCTCGTTTTTTACGGACAATATATAAACAGCTCCTACAAGCCTGCTCAGAAGGTTTTTTTTAATGATCTTATGGCCCGTTTTTTTCCTTATGTTCTGGCCAAGGCCTACTGTTCAGACAGGGAAACGCGGATAGAGATGATTAAGGTCATCGTTGTTGTTGGGGCGATTGTCGGCTTTTTCATGATGTACGAATTCAAGCAGTGGTACAATGTTTTTGATAAGCCGATACGAGGTATCTGGCCGCACTGGGTTGCCTGGGACCTTCCCATGAAACGCTGGGGACTGAAAAGGGCGTTCGGCCCCTTTGCCCATCCGATCTGCGGGGGTTATTTTTTTGCCATGGTCGCCCCCCTTGCCATCTGGCTGTGGTGGGGAAAGTATTTCAGCAAGGGCTTGTGGGAATTTTCCAGCCCAAAGGATTTGTGGGGGCCCAAAGTAGCCTTTGCCATAATCCTGATTCCCTTTGTCCTTGTCCCACTGGCAGGGTTAAAAGCAATGGCCGTGATGGCTATGATTCTTGGGTTCGTCTTCATCTTTGTTATCCGGTATGGAATAATACACCGTAATACAAAGATCCCATGGGGCCCGGCCTTTGTTCTTCTATGTGTCGGAGGGGGGATTGCATCTATTTCAAGGGCGCCTATGGCGGGAATTTTTCTGGGTTTCATTATTATCTGGTTTGGGTGGGCGCCCAGAAAAGGTCTTGTCTTTGGCATCCTGTTTGGTCTGGTGTGTGTTTCACTCCCCGTTGTCCTTCCAAGGGTTATCTCATACGTGAATGTAGATCGGGCAACAGCAGAGACCGCGGATCAGCGGAATGCCGCCTATCGAAAAGAACTGATGGAAAATTACATGGAGGTCTCTGCAGAAAAACCGTGGTTTGGGTGGGGCCGATTCTCCGTTCCGGTCGTAAAGGGCCAGGAGTCCATCGATAACGAGTACCTCTTTATGTTGTTAACCTCGGGCAGAATGGCCCTTTATCCCTACATCCTCATGATGGCATATGTTTTTATCAGGCTATTGCTTTTTGTAAGAAGACAACCATATGACAGCCAGGAAGGGCGATTGGCCTGGTGCCTCATTGCCGGCTGGGCCGCGGCAATTTTTACACAGAGCACAGTCTATGCCGGAACACAGACAGTGCAGTATTTTTATCTGATGGCTGGGATGAGTGAGGCACTGGTTTCCGCACCGGTCAGTGTTCCGGCGGTGGTCAGGGAGAAAATTGAAGCAGTGCCGCCGTCGGCTTTGAATTACGGATTTGTTCGTACCGTTCCGGCCGTCATACCGGCTGTACCGTTCGGCATGAAAGAAAAAACTGTGGGGGTGAGACATGAATATCACTTTTCTCGTACCCTGTAAGGACCTGGCCGGGGGACTCCGCGTCGTGGCAGCTTATGGAAATGCACTGCTGCGAAGAGGACATGATGTTGCGGTCATTTATCCGCAAAGGCCACTTTCACTGAGAGAGTCACTGAGACGCAAGAAAAGGAGATTGCTCTACAAAGAGAGGGATCACCTTGATTTTTTTCGAGGCCGGCTTTTTGAGGTCCCTGAAATCAGCGAAAAATTTATGCCCGACAGCGACTGTCTGGTTGCCACGGCCTGGGAAACTGCCGAATGGGCCAAGGATTTCTCTCCCCGCTGTGGGAAGAAATTTTATCTGATCCAGCACTATGAGACCTGGTCCGGAGATCAAAAAGACGTGGACGCCACATTTCACTATCCCTTTAAAAAAATTGTTATTTCAAATTGGTTGAAGATGGTGATTGAAAGGATGAGTGGAGAAAACGATATCCCGGTTATTTCCAATGGGAAAGACTTCTTTTTGTCCGAATCGTTGGGGGATGGATTGAAGAAAAAATACGATGTTGGGATGCTCTATTCACCGGTTCCCTTTAAGAAGACCGCCGACGGCGTTGCAGCAATCAAGGAGGTAACGAAATCACTTCCCGATCTGAGAGTTGTCTTTTTCGGTTCCGAATTTCCCAAGGAACCATTGTTCAAAAATGCCATGTTCTTCAGAAGACCATCACAAGATAAGATTCGCAACACTTACCTTTCCACAAGGGTGTGGATAAGCTCAAGCCTTACAGAAGGCTTTTGCTTGCCCGCCCTTGAAGCCATCAGCCTTGGATGTGCCGTAGTCGCCACCAATAGCTTGGGTATTGAGGATATTATTAAGGACGGGGAGGATGGCATCCTGGTGGATCCGGAAAATCCGAAGGCCCTTGCAGAAAAGATACTTGAAGTCCTAAATGATCCTGAGTTGGAGAAGAGACTCCGCATCGCAAGTCTCAAGAAGAGCGAGGCTTTTTCCTGGGAGTATTCAACGGACAAGCTGGAGAGCTTGTTGACTCTCGAAACCTGAAACTCGATAGTATAGAAATTTCCATTTTTTGACAGGATCAACAGGATCAACAGGATCAATAAAAATCATGTAAATCCTGTTTATCCTGTCAGAGAAGTCCGCCCGAAGGGCGCTAAGTTCAAACTTGGGGGAAATGTGAGCAACAGCAGAAGAAAAATAGCCTATCTGGCGCCGGAAATACCGGCCCTTTCGGCCACCTTTGTGTACAATGAAATCCTGGCCCTTGAAAAAAGAGGTTTTGAAGTTGTGCCGATATCGGTGCATTTCCCAAAATCTCCAGCTATTGGAAAGAATCCGGCAAGACTGAGTGCCCGCACTTATTATCTCTACCAGCAATCCGATTGGGCATTAATCAGAAAAAATTTAACGTCGCTCTATAGAAAACCGATAAAATATATAGGTACTTTAATTTCAGCTATCCGGGATTCCTTAAAAATCGGTATGGCAAGTCATGTCGGCAGGGGTCTTCTTTACCGGTTCCTTGTAGCATCTCAAGTAGCTGACATCTTAAAAAAAGAGGGGTGTCGGCACCTTCACACCCATTTTGCTCATGTTCCAACGGATATTGCCATGTATGCCTCTGGAATTTCAGATGTTCCATTCAGCTTTACGTCCCATGCCAACGATTTATTCGAACGGGGCTGGCTCTTAAGGGAAAAAGTCGAACGGGCCAGGGTAGCCATTACTATTTCAGAGTATAACCGCAGATTTTTGATCCGGGAGGGAGCAGATAAGAACAAAATAAAAATCGTTCGATGCGGTGTAAAAAGTCAAGAATATTTACCTGTTGCCGATAAGAGGTTTAAGAACCCATCTCCTGTTATTGGTTCCCTCGGGCGACTTGTTGAGAAGAAGGGGATGGACACCCTTATCCTGGCTCTTGGCAGGTTAAATCGGGAAGATCTCGATTTTCACTTGGAAATTGTCGGCGATGGGCCGCTTATGGAAGACTCAAAAAAAATGGCCTCTGAAGAGAATATCAGTTCCAAAGTCGTGTTTAAGGGTGCCATGCCTCATGATGAGGTCTTCGAATGGCTAAAGAAGCTGGATATCTTTGTCCTGGCCTGTCGAAGAGACAAGAATGGTGACCAGGACGGCATTCCTGTGGTCTTAATGGAGGCCATGGCCATGGGTATTCCGGTGATTTCCACTTGTATCTCAGGGATACCAGAGTTGATTGAGAACGGCACGTCGGGGTTGTTGGCCCAGCCGGGTGATCCGATTTCACTGTCAGAGAAAATCAAGGTTTTTTTGCAAGACCCCTTTATGGCCTCTGCAATGGCCAATGCGGCTGTAAAACAAGTAAGAGAAGAGTTTGATACGCAGGTCAACATAGAACGATTAATAAACCTTTTTGAATGAGAATCCCATGGATAGGAAAGAGCACCGTATACTCATTATTTCCCCGGTAAGGGACGAAGAGTCCTTTCTTGCCGTAACAATCCAGTCGGTTGTTAACCAGATAGTCAGGCCTGTGGAGTGGTTGATCGTTGACGACGGCTCAAAGGACAGGACTGCAGAGATTGTTAAAGAGGCAGCCCGGGAGCACGACTGGATACACCTTGAGTTCAAGCTGGATCGAGGTGTCCGGGCTGTGGGGCCGGGGGTAGTGGAGGCTTTCTACTTCGGCTACGACCGCATACGCACAAAGGACTATGATTTCATCTGCAAGATGGATGGCGATATTGAATTCGGTCCAAAATATTTTAAGACCCTCCTTACATTCTTTGAAAAGGATCCATATCTGGGGGCTGCCAGCGGCAAACCCTTCCTGGAGACCGAGCACGGGACTCTTATTGAAGAACGTCATAATGATGAAATGGTAGCCGGTATGATCAATTTTTATCGCCGAAAGTGTTTTGATGATATCGGCGGTTTTGTGCGTCAGGTGCACTGGGATGGGATTGCCTTTCACAGGGCCCGCATGTTCGGATGGAGAACGCGAAGCATTCTCCATCCCGACCTTAATTTTATTCACAAGCGGCTTATGGGTTCTTCTCATAAAGGAGTTTTACACGGACGGCTTCGATGGGGAAAAGGCCAGTATTTTATGGGTACTCATCCCCTTTTTATATTGGCTATTGCGCTCTATCGGATGTTCGAAAGGCCATTTTTTTTTGGGGGACTATGTATTGCTATAGGGTATTTTAAGGCAATGTTTGAAGGAATACCAAGGTATGACGATCGTAAATTCAGGAAATCTTTACATGCATGGCAATTTGAAAGACTGAAACTCCGGAAACGGCTCGAGAAAATTCCGAAGCAGCAGCCTGATCTTTCTCAGTAATAAGTCATCATGAAATAGGTGGCAAGCTGATGAGCTTGGCAAGTCAAGGGAGTGTGAACGGTTACAGTCAAACAGCTTAACAGCTAAAAGCCCGCCCGAAGGGCGTTAAGTCCATTGCAGAGAGAAATGTGACTACTACGAATAAACTTCTGTCCATTATAATCGTCAGTTTTAACACCTGTGACATCCTGAGAAAATGTCTGAATCGGGTAAGAGAGTATGGGGCAGAGATCGATCTGGAGACGTTTGTTGTTGACAATGCCTCAAATGATGGATCATCCAATATGGTGGCAAAAGAGTTTCCTGAAGTAAAATTGATTGCCAGCTCGGAAAACCTGGGGTTTGCAGCCGGTAACAACCTGGCCCTGAGAAGGGCATCAGGGCGGTTTTTTCTCCTGTTAAACTCAGATGCCTATCTTCTTCCAGACACCTTGGAATCCACAATCAAGTTCATGGAAGAAAATCCTAGTTGCGGTGTTCTGGGAGTGAAGCTGATCGGTGAGGATGGGAAGTTGCAGCCTTCGGCACGCATGCTGCCCAATGCATGGTTTAAGTTTCTGGTCATCAGCGGTATTGCCTCGAAATTTCCAAACTCAAGAGCTCTGGGCGGCCCGGATTATTCATGGTGGGATCACAGTGACATTAGGGAAGTAGGCTGGGTTCCGGGCGCTTACTTTCTGACCCGAAAAGAGGTCACTGATAAGGTGGGATTTCTGGATGAAAGATATTTTCTCTATTATGAAGAGACGGATTTCTGTTTGCAAACAAAAAAGGCAGGCAGGCAGGTTATTTTTTACCCGCATGCAAAGGTGATCCATCTGGGTGGAGAGAGCAGTAAAACAACCAAAAAGCGGATGAGTAGTACCGGTAAACAATTAATCCATATAAGGATCAAGAGCGAGCTAAGGTACTACAGGAAAAATTTTGGACTGAGACGCATGTTATCCGCTGCTGATGTGGAGATTTTCTGGCAATCTATAGTTTGGATAAAAAATGCCCTGATAAGGGGCAAAAAATCAGATATCAAAAGGGAAGATGCAGCCATTACCATAAATCTTATATTTAAGACGCTCTTAAAAGATCATTTTGGAAAAGGAATTATCCCTTAAAGGAATTCGGGGAGATGCATGTTCAGTGATCTCATATCCGATCTCAGAACCTACAAAGGTGATTGGACCTGTCAGGGATTCTGGGTAATGGTGGTCTATCGTTTTGGGCGATGGCGATACAACATCGGCAATAAGTGGTTGAGAAAACCCTTCTCACTTCTCTATAAATTTTTTTATAGGATTATTCAAATAGTTACAGGTATTGAGTTTCCATGTGAGGTTGAAATCGGAAGGAATTTTCGAATTGATCATTTTAGTGATATCGTTGTGAGTGGTTATGCAGTATTCGGCGATAACTGTGTGATCCGTAACGGTGTTACGGTTGGTCTTCGCAATGTGGATGACCCGGTGGCCCCGAGAATTGGAAACAATGTGGATATCGGGGCAGGGGCCAAGGTTTTGGGCGGGATCACGATCGGAAACAATGTCAACATCGGTGCCAATGCTGTCGTATTGAAGGACGTCCCGGACAACTCAATAGCTGTTGGAGTTCCTGCAAGGATAATCCGTAGAAATCTGAACGAGACATCTTGATAGAACAAGAAACATATCCGGATATAGCAGTCGTTATCATCGGAATTAATGCCGAGCGCTATATTTCTGAATGTATAACTTCTGTTTTAGAGGCAGAATACCCTTCTGATAAATTGCACATTGTCTTTGCAGATGGCGGCTCTAATGATCGGTCTGTTGAGCTTGCAAAGGGTTTTGAGGGAATCCATGTGGTTGAATTAAAAGATCCTTTTCCAACACCTGGCAAGGGACGAAATGCGGGTTTTCATGTCGTTCGATACCCTTTGTTTCAATTTTTGGACGCAGATACCATTCTTCACCCGGAGTGGTTTAAGAAGGCCTTGCCCTACATGAAGGACAATGTGGCGGCTGTGTGCGGAACGAGAAAAGAACGGTACCCTGATAAAAATTTCTACCACACTATCGGAAATATAGAATGGCGTTATGAAGAAGGACCTTGTCGCTATTTTGGTGGAGAGGCCCTGATTCAGAGGGATGTTCTGGATCAATGCGGGGGCTATGATGAGGATCTGGTTGCCGGCGAAGACCCTGATCTGAGCTATCGTATTCGGCAGAAGGGTTGGATCATATACCGAATCAAGGAAGAGATGACGACCCATGACCTTAATATGACCAGGTTTCGCCAGTACCTTAAACGGGCATTTAGAACAGGCCATGCATATGCTGAAATTGGACTAAGGTACGCAAGAAATAAAGAGAAGATGTGGGTCAGAGAATTGTTGCGGATAACCGCGGGCGTTTGCGTTCCCTGGCTGATTCTGATTTTAAGTGCGGTAATTGGAAATTTCTGTCTTGGACTCATTCTGGCCTTTGTCACAGCCTTCAGGCCTTTGTGGAAGACATTCCGCTTCAAAAGAGAATTCAACCTGACAACGCCGGCGGCCTTTCTTTATGCCCTTCACCTCTCTTTTGTGATCTATCCTCAATTTGCCGGCGTCCTGCGCTATATTTATACGCTGATTGCAGGTTCTCCTCTCCGAAATAAGGGATATATACCGGAGGGCAATGTTTGAGACTTTATCGTAATCCAGGTTGTTTTGTCCTGCTTATACTTATTTTTGCTGGTCCTTGCGAAAGTGTATTTGCAGGAAAACCTATATTTGAAGTTCGCGGTTTGGACAATGTCTCCTATTACTGCAGGGGTTTCCAAATATTTCGAGTAAGTTTGAATTTCTGGGATGAAGGGTGGAAATTCAGACATCCCGAAAATGTTTCCTACTATTATGATGAAAGCAAAAACCGGATTGAATATTCCGGCCACTTCCGCACCCGTGGGAAGAAAAGACTTGAGCAAAACATCCCCTTCACACTGGACCTGACAAAAAAGGAACAAGGAAAAGTTAGCCTCCATCTTGAAATGGATAGCCCCGGCTCATTCAAGATCGAAGGCGCTGCTCTAACGCTTTACTTGCCGGAAATGTTCTGGGCCGGAAGAGACATCGGCTTTGTAAATAATAGCGGCTCAAAGAGTGACTTTAAGATCCCTTTTTACCCCTTTAGGCAGAATTCGCACAATGAAAGCATCAAACAATTGATTCTTGAAGAGGATAAAAAGAGCATCTTGAGGCTGGTATTTGACCGTGCCTTTCCGGTAACCATTGTGGATCAACGAATCAGGTCAGGAAAAGACCTTCTATCCATGAGGATATTGTTGGCCGACGGGGAAATAGAGTCAGGCCGGTCGACTCTCAGCCTCACCTTTAATTTGGATCCTGACACTTTGATTTCTCTTGATCCGGATGCTGATGGAAAAATTAATCAGACAAACAAATGGATTGTAAACCCCCTTCCATGGGATACCTTTCCAGTCGACCTCTCTTTTTTGAATCACAAGCCGGCAGGTTCAAAGGGTTTTGTTAAGGTTCAGGGAGATGGATTTGTATTTGAAAATGGAGAAGAAGTTAGATTCTGGGGTGTGAACCTTAGTGCGAACCAGTGTTTTCCAGAAAAGGAGGAGGCAGAAAAGCTTGCACGGCGTTTATCCCGAATGGGGGTAAACTTGGCCCGAATGCATCATCTGCATGTTAAGTGGGCAAAGAGACAGCTCTTCCACATTGACGGTAAAGGCGTTGCGCACTTTGACCCGATGGCATGGTTAAAACTGGATTATCTCCTGTATTGTTTAAAAAAACAAGGAATCTATATCCAGTTAGATATGCTGGTTGATCCTGATCATATATGGCCCAAACCCCCTAATGTTGAGACATGGAAAGGTTTTTCCCATTTTGTTCCCAAGCTCATTAAGTGGCAAAAGCAATACATCAGGGCCTTTTGGGAACACAGGAGTCCGCATACCGGACTGGCATACAAAGATGACCCTGCTATTGCTCTTTCAACCATAACAAATGAAAACGACATTACGACACATAACCAGATTTATCGGAAAGGCCGGTACGATGTAGAACCGTATATTACCCATTTTGAGAACATATTCGATCAATGGAATAAACGGAACAACTTTACACCTTTTATAAACCGCAAACAGAGGAGGAGGGAATTCAATAGTGAACTTCAGGCTTCCTATTTTGAAGAGATCAGATCGTACATGAGACAGATCGGGGTAAAAATTCCCGTTACCGGGACAAACTGGTGTGTATATCAGAAGGATCTCCCCTCTATGGCGGTCATGGACTACCTGGATACCCATGTGTATGCATCGGGCAGGTTGGATTCCAGTGCTGAACTGGGTTCTGTAGCCTCCGGCGCTGCATTTGCCAGAATTTCAGGAAAGCCTTTTGTTGTATCCGAATACGGTATTAAATGGCCTGAAGCATGGCGGATTACACTGCCGGTCCGGATGGCTTCGGCAGGAAGTCTCCAGGACTGGAATGGTTTGATCCTATATGCCTATAGACAGAATGGCAGTGGAGAAATAAGTGAGTTCAAGGGACCCTATAATCTTCTCATTGATCCGATGATGATGGGCATAATGCCGGTTTCAGCCCTGATTTTCAGGAGGGGGGATGTGCGGGCGGCCAGGAAATGTTTGGGCATCCATTGGAGTCCGGAAATGCTGTATGGAAAGAAGAAATACTGTGCGGGTTTTGTTCCTTTCTATAACACATGTGTGGAAACCCATAAACTGGTGGCCGGCATTGAATCCCCTCCAGGAGAGGCTCAGGCGATTTTTTTACCGGACAAGAGATTTTCCAGAGGTGGAATGGCGACAGTTCAATCGGATACAGGAGAACTGCTTCGAGATATGGATAATAGGATGCTCACGATCAATAGCGGCCGCACAAAGGGTGCGATTGGCGATTTCAGAAAACAGAAGGAAATCCTGCTGGGGCCTGTTCTGTTCAAGATAGAGAGCGATCTTGCAGCCGTATTCTTGTCCAGTTTGGATATGCTTCCTCTGGAGAAGTCTCAAAGGATCCTGATTACATCCGTAGGGCGCGCGGAAAACAGCGGCACGGTATGGAACCTTGGTGGAGATCAGCTTCTTGCAGAAGGGCAAGCCCCTGTGCTGACAAAATCCGTAGAAGGAGAAATTGTGCTTGACCGTCATGACGCAGGGCACTTCAGGTTGTTTGCCCTCAAAGGTGATGGAAAGAGTGTTCCCAAGGAGATGGCGGCAAAAGATGGTCAGGTATCCATTGAGCTGTCCTCGGCTGACCAAGCCCTTTTCTACCTGCTTGTGAAACAGGAAAGCGAGGAGTGCCCTTTTTGTGAATGAGGTCCCAAGCCTTCTAATCCTCGATCGTTTCAACTGAAATTACGCAAAAAAGGATCAAGAGTTGAGAATCCTTTTGTTGCGTAAGGAACGGGAGATAAATAAACGGAACCGATGAACGAATACAAGGCCGAAGATATCCTTCAGTGCATACGCGAACACCTGTTGCGGGAATTGGGCCTGGATCAGGACGTACCAATCGGCATCTCATCCAGGCAGCGGCACAAGCATTCGGATTCAATGGTCCTTGAATTAGGAGATCCTGCGTACAAGGTATTTGTAAAATATGGAGCGCATTTTTCAGGGGTGGGCGGCTGGGATATCAAGAGCGAATACGAGGGATACGCCCTTGTTCACAAAATGGACTGTGACCAAAGGACCTTTTTTTCAGTGAGGCCTCTTCTGTTCATGGAGGAACCAAAGATTATTGCAACCATCTTTGTGCATGGAAGGATGCTTCAGGATATCTACAAGCAAAGCCTGATGAGATTCAGGAACCGCAAGCAGCTTGAAAAAAGCCTCTATTTTACCAGGCTGATCGCTCAATGGCTTGTTAGCTTTATGGCTGAAACGGAAGAGACCAGGAAACCCGTCAAGGGAGAAGCTGTGTTGTCCTTTTGCAAAGACCGGTTCCAGGAGATAAGCCGATGGTCTCCCTCCTTCAGGGAATATGGAATTTCCAGTGACTTGTTTATCCCCTTTCTTTACAAAGTGCTTCATATCTCACCTGCAGACAGGGTTCGGGTGGTGCGGAATCATGGGGATTTTGCCCCGCACAATGTACTCATAGACAGCAAGGACAGATTGGGGGTGATTGATATTGGTTTTACCGTGGACAAGAACAATCCTCTCCCCTTTGAGGATGCAGCAACCTACTTGATTTATCTTGAACAGATGAGAACCAACCCCATCTATCGATCCTCCGGGCTTGAGATAATAATAAAGACCTTTTTGACGGAACTTCAGGGAGAAGACCCCAGAAGCCTGAGGGAGTTTATGGCCGCCTATATAAAGAAAAATCTCGCACATATTGCATGGCTTTATCATCCGGATAGAAAGCCAGTCTCCAGATGGGCGGAGTATTCATTCAGAAAGTGGGGGCGCGACAGGTTAAAGTGGCTTTCTCGTATTATTGGAGAAAGAGGGACAGAAAGACGGTCAATCTATGATTTCCTGTACCTCCGGTAAAATTTATTATGAGCTTATCTCAAAATAAATCATGGACAAATGTGCTGTTGATTGCAGAAGAGGATTTAACCGGACTGGCCCGCCTACCACATGTATTGCGCCAGGCTGGCTGCCGGGTGAGCCTCATAGCCGGGAGAGATATGCTGGTGACTAAGACGCGATTTGTTGATCACCATATCGCCTCACCCGGTTCATTGTCCGAATTGGTCGAAATGTCGAAGAAACATCTGAACGAAAATCCCAATCTTTACCAATGGGTCATTTGGGCGGATGAATCTGTAATCAGAGAACTATCAAGAAACCCGGATGAAGAATGGTTAAAAACCTGCTTTCCTGTTGATCCCTGCAGCAGTGCTGTGAGACTCATAAACTCAAAAACGGATTTTAACCAGGCTGCCCAGGAAATGGGACTTCCGGTTCCATATTTTAAACCGTGCTCAGGTTTGGAGGATGCAGAAAGTGCAGCAGAGGAGATAGGATACCCTGTTATACTTAAAGACCCTTACGGTTCTTGCGGATTAGGAGTTCGTGTGGTGCCTGCAGCAACCGGGTTTGCTTCTGCTTATCAACAGTTTTCGGATAGTAGCAATCCGATAGTAGTGCAGGAATTTGTCAGCGGCAAAGTTGGATCAACCGATGTGCTCTACAATCATGGTAAACCTGTCTGTTGGATATCCACATACAGCAAAACAACTCTTCCAAAAATTACCGGGATGTCATGTGTTCGTGAGGTGATGTATCATCCGGAAATAGAGAATCTGCTCAGTGGCGTGGGTAAATTGACCGGGTTTCACGGGCTAGGTGGTGTTGACTGGATACACGTGGCCGAAACCAATGAGTTAAAACTGGTTGAGTTAAATCCCAGACCTACTCCAGGATATCACTTTGGCTATCGTGCGGGCGTGGATTTTTCTTTAGCAATTCGAGAAATGCTTGATGGGTCACCATCAATTCAAAGACCCCAACAACCTGATCGGGGATCTCAAACTACAATATACATGTTTCCCCAGGACATATACCGCATCATTACCGATCATGCTCTATTTTCCCTTTTGCGCTGGCTGCCGGGACTGCCCGGTTCACGCGATTTACCACTGAATGATCCTTGTTTGTTATTAACCCATCTTTGGCGGCTTTCAGTACGATTTCTGATTGAGACAAACAAGGTTCTCAAGCGTCTACTTAATCGTTTAAATCCTTTTTATAATCCCAACTCTTGCCTTGAGGAAAGATAACAGAGGTAATAAAGCAGGAGATTTTCTGTCATGTTCGGTGTTAAGACAAGAATTAAGAAGGTTTTCGGTGCTTATCTGAGTAACAGGAGCAAAAAGATAGAATCGTTACATCCTTCTTTGTGGGATCTTGAAGTAAGTGATAAGGGTTGTCTCGAGGTGGAAGGATATAATGTGGCCCAACTGGCAAAAGAATATGGGACCCCACTCTATATTGTCAATGAAGATAAGGCCAGGTCCAATTGCAGACAGTTACTTTCCACTTTTGGGTCGGCAGTCCCCAATCTCGAAATATTTTTTTCTTATAAGACAAATCCCGTTCCGGGCATGATCCGCATTTTCCACGAAGAGGGTGTGGGTGCGGAAGTGATATCCGACTATGAACTCTGGCTTGCATTCCGGCTGGGGGTTCCCCCTGACAAGATCATTTTCAATGGGCTTAGCAAGTCCGTTGAAAGCCTGACACTGGCGGTCGACAGGGGAATCAGGCTTATCAATATAGATTCCTTTGCCGAGATCGAAAAACTTGTGAAAATTTCGGAAGAAAGAGGAAGACCGGTTGAGGTGGGGATCAGGGTAATAACCGGTTTGGGATGGGGAGGACAGTTTGGCTTTTCTATTGATTCAGGGGAGGCATTCAAGGCTGCCAAGAAAATTATTCAGTCTCGTAATTTGATTCTTGTTGGTCTTCACTTTCATCTGGGCACCTTAATCAAATCTCCACGGAAATATCTTAGTGCTCTGGATGTTGTTTTCAGGTTTCTCTCTCAGATAAAGAAAAAAATGGGCATTGAAATTAAATATCTGGACACCGGAGGTGGATACGGCATTCCAACTGTAAGAGCAATCTCAGACCAGGAACGGAGAATATTACATAAGTATTTCGTTCAACTGGCTACCCCTGAGGATTCAGAGCATCCGTCCCCTGAAGATTACGCCACAGCTATAGGTAAAAAGATTGGCGACCAATGCATCAATTATAAACTGAGTTATCCCACAGTGTTTGTGGAACCGGGCAGACTTCTTTCAAGCTCGGCCCAAATCCTGCTGTTGAAAGTGTGTGATCTAAAACAAAGGAAAGGAATGCCCAAGATTGCAATTATGGACGGAGGAAGTGTCAATGTTGCATATCCGACAATGGGTGAATATCGAGAGGCATTCCTGGCAAACCGCATGAATGAACAAAAAAAGGAATTCTATAAGATCGTGGGGTCTCTCTGCAGTATCGGTGACATTTTATACCAGGCAAAATATCTCCCGAAGATAGAAATCGGCGACTATCTGGCCATAATGGATGCGGGTGCGTATTTTGTCCCCAATGCCAACAATTTTTCTTTTCCAAGGCCGGCAATTGCCATTGTATCAAAAGACGGTCATCGTATGGCTCGAAAGCGGGAGACTTTTGATTTTATGTTTTCAAACGACAGAATATAGTTTCTATGAAAAAGCTCAAAGACCTTTTTCGGATGTTGATGAAGCCTGAGGAGCGGTCTCTAAAAATAAAGACCATCCGGGCTGCTGCCTGGAGCATGCTGGGAAGGGGCGGAAGCCGCATTTTGAGACTGGCAAGCAGCCTGGTCCTCACCAGGATTCTGTTTCCCGAGGCCTTCGGGCTCATGGCCACAGCTACGGTTATGCTGGCCATGATTCAGCTCTTTGCGGATACAGGGGTAAAGACTGCTATCATTCAGAATCCTCGCGGGGCAGAGCCTCAATTCCTGAATACGGCATGGATTATTTCCATATGTCGAGGGGTGCTGCTTTTCTTTATCGTGGCCGGTATGTCCTGGCCCATGTCCCGGTTTTACGGTCAACCCGAACTGATGGGCCTGCTGCTGCTCATGGCATTGAATCCCTTGATAAGCGGTTTCGAAAATCCTGCGTTAGTCCTGTTCATAAAACAATTCAGAGTTGAGAAGCAGGTTGCCTATGAGTTAGGTACCCATTTGCTCAGTATTATTACTTCAATTATCCTGGCCATTATTCTGAATTCAGTATACGCCCTTGCAATCGGCTCTGTATCGTTAGTATTTTACCGGGTATCGGCTTCTTACATAATTGAGCCCTATCGCCCCCATTTTGCATGGGACAAAGAATCCGGATCAGAGCTTTTGAGTTTTGGTAAGTATATTTTCCTCAATACCTTGATAACATGGGCAGCCATGAACGGCGACGTGATCCTGATTGGCAAGCTTCTGAATATGGACCTGCTGGGCCTCTATAATCTCGGAAAAAATATCGGGCAGGTGGTGATCACTTTCTGTCTCCTTGTCTTTATGCAAGCTTACATGCCTGCCGTCAGTTCTGTTCTCCACGATCTTCCCAGGGTGATGAGGATATATCAAAGGACCTCAGCCTTGGTTTTAACCATCGCCATTCCCCTGTCGGTAGTCATAGCCCTTTTTGCAGAGGACATTATCCGGCTGCTCTATGATCCCCGTTATCTTATGGCATCTATAGGAGTATTCTGGATCAGTTTGAGCGGCGTATTCCATGTGATCAGTTTGATCACCAGTAATACCTTTATTGCCATGGGAAGACCGGTCTACGAGACCATAGCCATGGCGATAGGCCTCATTTTGGTAGGAGTTTTCATTCCCCTTGGTGCAAGTCGCGAGGGATTAAATGGCGCTGCTTTTGGTATGTTTGCTGCCATTACGCTGATTACCGTGGTGGAAAGCGTAATTTTAGTACGGGGCATTAAGTTTTCGCTCAAGACGGTGCTTCGGCCATGGTTCCAGACACTGACAGTATCGGCGGCAATCGGTGGGATCTTTTACCTTCTCAGGCCATGGCTGGAGAGTGATCACTTCTTTAATTTTCCATTTCTCATAATTATGACGGTTATCGGCCTGCTTGTTTCAGGTGGAGTCTATATCTTTCTGGAGGGAAGGCATCCCTTCAGGGACCAGGAAGGAGCCACAAAAATAGGTGTATCTAATCAGTGAAAATACTGTTTAGGAACGGGAGATAAATAAGTTGAACAAAAATTAATAGGATTTTTTGGCATCCTTCATTCTGTAGTTTACACTTTTCGAGGTTGGTTCTTTAGTCATCCATTTTGAATATCGAACCGCAGAACAAGGAACCGCAGAATTTCGAAGGTATTATTTCGACATTCGACATTTCTTGTTCGATATTCTGCGGTTCAAAAAAATAAAAAGTGTAAACTACTTTTATGCCTATATGAAGGATGCCGATTTTTTGTTGTATTCAAGGCGCGAGGAGCGAGCATAACGGGTTATGTGATCGACGAGCAACGAAGAAGACGGCAAAAAAAACATTAATTTGTTCAAGTTATTTATTGTACGTTCCTTACCTCCATACAGAAAATTGAGTATGAATTTAACGGTGTTGTCTGTCATGCCAAGGAACGGAGAAAGAACCAGAGACTCCTTTTCACACAAAAAACTAGGAGCTCCATCCCAACTGGAGTATCCGGCAATGGTGTAAGTTAAGTGATGTCCAAACACAATCCAAATTCCGCAATCCGCAATCCGCAATCCGATACCTCAAAGGCTGACGTCGATCTTAAGGAGGAGCTTTTCAAAAAATACGCAAGAGGCGGGCCAAAAATAGCCGGTCTTCGTGCTTTTGTATATTTCCTTTTTAAGAAATATAGCTGGATAGCGGTCATAGAATCCACCTATTTCTTTAAGAGGGCCTTCGATATTATTGGCTCTTCCGTTTTGCTTGTCCTGCTTTTACCCCTTTTCTTGATAACCGCTTTAGCAATCAAAATTGACACTCCGGGGCCGGTCTTTTATAGCCAAACACGGGTTGGGAAGTGGGGCAAACTCTTCACCATGTATAAGTACAGGTCCATGGTAATTGGCGCTGACAAGATGAAGGATGAGCTTCTTGACCAGGACGAGGCAGGGGGTGTGATTTTCAAGATTAAGCGTGATCCTCGTATCACCAGGGTCGGTCGAATTGTCCGAAAGCTCTCTATTGATGAGCTGCCCCAGATATGGAACGTCCTCAAAGGGGATATGTCACTAGTTGGGCCACGGCCACCTGTGCTCAGGGAGGTTGCTCAGTATGAATTGTCTGATCGAAGACGACTCGATGTGATTCCTGGAATTACGTGCATCTGGCAGGTGAGCGGTCGCAGTGACATAGATTTTAAGGGACAGGTAAAGCTGGATATACAGTATATTGAAAGTCAGTCATTTTGGACAGATATCAAGCTCCTGTTTAAAACAATTCCCGCTGTACTACTAGGCAAGGGGGCCTATTGATAGCCTATTATATCAATCGCCGGCAGTCAGGTTTTTTTGTCCTCCGGAAATAACACTGCATCGATTTATATAGGGTACTATCATATAGGACTATTCCCATAGTATTGCCAGGCAAAAAGGTCTGCTCATGACTCATGATACCATAGTGATTTTAGGTATTCCCATAGACAATCTTACTATGGATGAAACCATAGAACGTATCTTTGAGTTGATCGAAGCCTATGGCCAAGACGGACGTCCCAGACAAGTGGCTACTGTAAATGTTGATTTTGTGGTCAATACCCTTTCATGGGGGCTGAAACATATACGACATCCTGAACTCCTGGATATCTTAAGACGGGCAGACTTGGTGACTGCGGACGGTATGCCCATTGTCTGGACCAGCAAGCTCTTGGGGGTGCCTCTAAAAGAGCGTGTAACCGGAGCGGCTCTTATCCCAAGATTGGCTGAAGAGGCGGCAAAACGTCAAAAATCGCTCTATTTTTTAGGAGGACGCGAGGGTGTAGGCCAACAGGCTGCCCAAGTGCTTAAGCAGAGTTATCCGGATCTAAGAATTGCCGATGTTCATTCGCCTTATGTCTATATTGAGGGTGAGGATCTGGTCACGGCAGTAAACGAGGACCGACCGTTAGTAGAGCGCATCAACAACTCTGGAGCTGATATCCTATTGATTGCTTTTGGCAATCCCAAGCAGGAAATATGGTTCCATAGGAACAGAAACCTGTTAAAGGTTCCGGTTTCCATAGGCATTGGCGGTACATATGAATTTATTGTGGGGTCGGTCGCCAGGGCCCCTGAATGGATGCAGAAGACAGGAATGGAATGGATCTTCCGTATCGCTCAGGATCCCGGTCGGCTTTGGAAACGGTATTTTGTCGGATTTTTCAAGTTTGGCCTCATGATATGGCCGGCAATTATGTATCAAAGGTATAGGCGTTTACAATATCATTTATTTCACCGGAGATACTCATTGCAAAAAGATCAGGGCTTAGAGCCACTGGTATCCATAGATGGTTTTCTTAAGGTGATCACACTTCCGGATCGTCTGGACGCGGCCTTTCTAAATCAGTTCAGAGATGAATTAGAAGAAAGAATTGGGCAGGCCCAAAATATAGTGCTGGATTTCAGCCAGACCTCTTTTATTGATTCATCCGGCCTGGGTTTCATTATCTATCTTTGGCGCAATACCACTAAAGAGGAAAGGACCCTTTACATGACGGGCATCAACCCCCACATAATTCAATTTTTCAAGCTTAATCGGCTCTGGGATTTATTTCAGGGAAAATTTTTTGAGGAGGTAAATGAGATATTCGCAGTTTTAAGAGAAAAGACGACTCTACCTCCTTTCTACTTTGTCACAGAGGCAGAAACCGGGTTTACACTTGTCAGTCTATTCGGAAGACTAGATGCTGCACAAATGTCAACTCTTGATGTTGACTTAATTATCAGTGATATAGGAGATAGGAATTGTATCTTGAATTTAGGGGAACTGGACTTTGTTGACAGCTCCGGCATTGTTTTTTTTCTGAAAATTCAAAGACATATTTCAAGCCAGGGAAAAATCTGCCTTCTCTGCGAACTTACTGATAATATTCAACAGATGTTTCGAATAACAAAACTGATCCGGCTATTTCAAATTGTTCCTGATATCTCTTCAGCAAAGAAGGAGTTGGTGGAATCGGCATGAAGGCAATCATTCTGCCTGCTGGAAAAACTGATCTCTTAAATCCTCTGACCACCTGGTTACCTGAATTTTTACTACCTGTGGTCAACAAGCCCATCGTAGAGCATCTTGTCGAACTCCTTGTTCGACATAATATCAGAGATATCATTCTGATTCTCAAACATATGCCCTATGAAACAGAACAATATTTAGGCAGTGGTCAGAAGTGGGGGGCCAGCATATCTTATTCCTTGGAAAGGGACTATGAAGGTATAAGCTCGTCTCTTAATCGAATTCGAACTAGGCTCGACGAATCATTTTTGTGTCTTCCAGGAAATATTGTCACCAATGTTGACATTTCAGATCTTATCAAGGCCCATGAAAGAGTCCGTGGGGATATTACTATTTCAAAACAGACAGAAGAGGATAATGCTATTGTTTCTCTGTCCTTGGACGAAGCTAAGGAATTCAGAGAGTTCTATCCATTCATCATGACTCCTGAGGCATTGAGCTATCTTATAGCAGCACCCATGGTCCAGGATCTGGAGCAGGTTATTACTTCATTAACAGCACAAGGGCTTAATTTGAATGCCTGTTATTCATCATATAACATAAGAACAGTCCATTCACTAAATGACTTTTTAGAGGTGAATAAGGTTATACTGAGAGGTGAATTAAAAGGGATAATCATTCCGGGAAAACAAACACAACCCGGTATTTGGATCGGAAGGCAGAGCAAAATTCATCCTGATGCCAGAATCTATACACCTTCTTTAATCGGGAGCCATTGCAACATCCGCAGTGGTACTTTCATTGGGGAGGATACTGTCATTGGAGATAATGTTATTGTTGACCGAAGAACATCTATAGAAGGAAGCATAATATTGGGTAACACATACATAGGCTCCCATACTGAAATAAAAGATTCGGTTATAAGAAAAAATTTGATGATCAATGTGCCTCGACTATTGAATGTATATGTGGGAGAAGATCTTATACTCGGCGATCTGGATAAAAAGGTCATTTCCAGAAAGGGCGAGCGTCTTTTCAATCTGATAATGGCAATTATCGTTTTGCTGCTTTTTTCGCCAATTATAACAATACTTTATCTGTATAACATATTCTGTCCTTCAAAAACTTTTTATTCCTCAGAAGAGCGATTTGGCAGTTATGAAGTTGTGGATCTCCAGGGAAACATGAAGCCCAGGCCTTTTAATCTGTATGCTTTCAGGAGCAAGAGTCCTTTTATTCAAAAGCTTCCCGGATTATTCAATGTGATCAAAGGAGACATGAATCTTGTGGGCAATTCCCCTTTGACGCATGAGGAGGTTGATTCACTTAAAGAAGTGTGGGAGACTTTGAGATTTAAGGCACCCATGGGTCTGATTCATCTATGGGAAGTAGGAGGCGATGTAGATCTTACATGGGAGGAAAAGATAGTTACTGAAAATTATTATTCTGTCACACGCTCTTTCTGGGGAGATATTAAAATTCTGTTAAAGGGTTTCCTGCGCATATGAAAAATCTAAAAGGATGTTCATATGTGGTTTTAAAATGTGCATATTATTTGCCCAGGTGCTGGATGGTTGATTTTTATAAGGTTTATTTAATTCTATGGAGAAACACGCAATGATTATGCCGGTAATTTTATGCGGCGGCTCAGGTACCCGTCTTTGGCCGCTATCTCGCGAGGCTTATCCTAAGCAATTTTATTCATTGGTGGAAGATGAAACTCTGTTACAGTCAACTATCAAACGCCTGTCCGGTCTTCCAAGTTGCGAAACACCTTTGCTGGTTTGTAACAATCAGCATCGTTTTCTGGCTGCTGAGCAGATGCGCCGGAT
>JAYEFH010000400.1:0-6939 GCA_034658555.1 Thermodesulfobacteriota bacterium
CCGGTGCAAGCCTCATGCGTGATGAGGTGCTGGCAGGAAGGGTCATAGAGGCAATTGTAAAAGCAGTAAGTGTACCTGTTACTGTCAAGATCCGTCTGGGTTGGGATCACAAAAGCATAAATGTAGCCAGGATCGCCAAAATCGCCCAGGATTCCGGCGTTTCCCTCGTTACGGTCCATGGCAGGACCCGCAGCCGGGTGTTCTCCGGAAAAGCTGACTGGCCGGCAATCAGAGGAGTAAAGGAAGCTGTGTTTATTCCAGTAATTGCAAACGGTGACATCCAAAGTCCGAAGGATGCAAGTCTTTGTCTTGAGGTCTCCGGGGCGGACGGGATCATGATAGGAAGAGGTGCCCTTGGCAGACCATGGTTGTTCGATCAGATACTCCATTTTCTAAAAACAGGTGAGGACAAAAGTCCTCCAGACCTTGAAGATCAATATGCTGTAGCAAAAAAACATTTCGAGTACATTATTGACTTTTATGGATTTCCTGTGGGCTTGTGGCTTTCTCGAAAGCACCTGGCCTGGTACACTAAAGGCCTTCACGGAAGTGCGCTATTCAGAAAATCCCTGAATAACACTAAATCAATTGATGAAGTAAAGGAGTTGCTCATACATTTTTATAAAACCTTACAGACAACACCAATTATAGATCACCAGGGATCTCCTGAATAGCTCTCATTTCCGATGCCGCAAGGTTTAATGTCTGATCGACCTCCTCCGGTAGCAGGGCCTCCTCGTCTATGACCCGCAAATAACCATCGAGAACAGAGCGTATTTTATATGCAGCCTCCCTCTGAATACGTCTGAGCCCCATTATTCGCTCCTCCAATTGGACGGCTTCCTGATGGGCATCAGCAACTATACGATCTGCATCCAGTTTTGCCCTCTCATGCATAAGCTCTGCATCTTTTTCGGCCTGTGACTTCATTTTTTCTGATAACTTGTGAGCCGAGGTCAGGGCCTCCCTGAACTCCTCTTCACTCTTTTTCATATCTGCCAACTGACCCTTATATGCAATCAACTGGTCCTTCAGGGCATTCTTCTCTTTAATCAGAGAAGTCATAATCTCACTTACTTTTTCAAGGAAGGAGTCTACTTCTTCAGGATCGTAACCCCGGAACCTAGCGCGGAATTCCTTTTCAAGTATTTCGTTTGGGGAGAGACTCATATAACACCTCTATGAAATCTGATAGGCCAACTGATGAAGTGTTGGTACGATAAAACTACGCAAAAAGATTATTGCGATGATAATCACCATAGGGGTTAAATCTATTCCCCCAAACTGTAAAGGGAGTATGCGTTGAACCCGGCACATTAAAGGTTCGGTTATGTTATACAGAAATTTTACTATGGGATTATAGGGATCAGGGTTGACCCAGGACAAGATGGCCCTGGCAATCAATATCCACATGTAGAGATTAAGAACAATATCGACGATGGTGGCGATAGAATGCATGAAGTTGCTTAGAATAAACATACTGGTATCCTTAAAAAATTATGAATTAGAGACTGTTTTTTCACCCTTTGCCAAAAGGACACAATGGATAATTACACGTCTTGCAGCTAAAACATAGTCCACCATGGCCCAGTGCTGCAATCTTTTCCCGGTCTATGCGTTCTCCTGCCAAGATTCTGGGAAGCACCGGATCCAATACGGTGGTGCGGAAATACATTGCACAGGCCGGAATTCCAAGGACAGGCACATCCCCGATATAGCTCACCAGAAACATGGCACCTGGTAAAACAGGACTTCCATACACTATGTCCGTTGCACCGGCTTCCCTGATTGCCACACGGGTCACGTCATCCGGATCAACGGACATCCCGCCTGTACATAATATCAACTCAGCCCCCAGCCCAAGAGCTTTTTTTATCTTTTTCAGGATCATCTCCACATCATCAGGGACCAAAGAAACCGATAACACATCAACGCCGTAGTCCTTAAGTTTTTTCTTCATTATTGGACCGAAGGCGTCCTTTATGCGACCATCAAATACCTCTTGACCCGTAACTAAAACAGCTCCCCTTCGAATTTTCCAGGGCAGGACCCGGATAAGCCCGCCGGCATTTGAGGCGATGGACACTGCCTCATCCACTATAGATTTAGGCACCACAAGCGGTATTGCTCTGCCTGCAGCCACAAGATTGCCCTTTTTGACCACTGTGTTATCATGACAAGTGGCTAGTATCACTTCCCCAAGGAGGTTAAATGCCAATAAGTGCCGGCAGTCTACCTGCAACAGACCTTCTGTCTCTGCGCGAAAACTTACTTTGCCTTCAGATGGCTGGTTGTCATATTCAATGCCGGGGCCGGCTATTGCCTGTGCTATGGTAAGCGCTGCTTCATCTTCATGCAGTTCATTCCCGGAAAGCTCCATCACGTAGATATGATTTTTCCCCATGCGCTGCAGATGGGATATGTCAATGTCCTTAATCACATAACCTTTTTTGAAGGCAGGACCCTTTTTTCCCCCAGGGATTATCTCAGTCATATCATGGGGAAGGACCATCCCTACTGCATTGGTTACAGGAACTATCTTTAAAGCCATTCGAATACCTTCGAGCGTTTTATAAAACGTAACCGTTCACGGGGTTACAACGCCTATTTTACCGCAACCCACCGAACTGTAAGCGTTTACAGGGTGCTGCAGATGCGAGGCGTACGGGTACGCAGACGTACTCCCGTGTACTTCAAGTGCCCGACCTGCCTGCCGGCAGGCAGGCAACAAAGCAGATGCGGTGCCCTGTGAACGCTTACTATAAAACTTTATAGTAGGCACCGTGCGCGCAGGCTCGACATAATACCTTGCCGTCGTCTCTCTCAACTTCCCTGCAATCCTGAACATAGTCACCACAGGACTTACACTGTACCCTTCTGATTGGCCTTCCTGGCAGATCAGAGGCAGGCACTTTTACTCTGACCTCCTGCACCTTGAAGAGTTCATCATCACTCATCAGCTTATATGCCTTTAATTGGCGCTTGTATTTGTCCTCTATTTCCGGGCAATACTTCCGCGAAAGCTCTCTTGATTCTTCTCTGGCAACTATCCTGAAAGCCTTATCTGTCTTCAAATGCACAAAGGTCGCTGCCATTATCCCATAGTCCACCCACCTCAGAGAGCGTTTGCCAAGGGAACATCCGGTAACAGACTGCAAGGCATCGCTGGCACACCGGTCAATTTCCACATAGACCATAAAAGTCTTGCGGTCCTTACCCTTTGGATCATCTATGCCCAGCAGACGTAATCCCAGCATAGCGAGCCGCACCCCAAGGACCTGACCGGCACACAGATGCCCATGAATCCGGACAGATTCTTTCAGGAGTTCCTCAAATGGTATTTCAAAAATCTTGGTTGTCGATTCCATCTTCATGTTCAAAAACAGCTATTAGCGCTTAGCTGTTAGCTATAAGTTTTGGTGTACATTATACTATTACATTACGAAGGACAAATAATTCTGAAAAGAATATTTCTCAAAGGACACATTTTTCTCCTTGGGTGGCACAGTAAAAGAGGGTGCCGGTTCGCGTATGTCGGTGACTGTTTCTGGTAAAACGGTGTTTTCCTACCGTCCACATTCTGGCAAGGAGGCAAGAAAATCCTGTCAGGTTGCTCCGCTTTAAGCCCTATTAGCCGGCAAGGTTATCGTATCCGACTGGGAGGAAGCTAAAGACAGAATCAGAAAGAATATTTGGCATCCTTCATTTTGTAGTTTACAATTTTCGAGGTTGGTTTTTTAGTCATCTATTTTGAATATCGAACCGCAAAACAAGGAACCGCAGAATTTCGAAGGTATTATTTCGACATTCGATATTTCTTGTTCGATATTCTGCGGTTCAAAAAATAAAAAGTGTAAACTCCTTTTGACTTGTTATGAAGGATGCCGAATATTTGTTGGGTCTTCTAAACAAAATTTAAAATACGTCTCGGGTAAAGTTTATATGCCGCACTCAGGACCATAATACCAAAAGACCCTGTAGGTACCGGGCGCTTCTTAACCCCCAACCTTCATTACCTTCTTGGGGATTTTGCTGATATCTTCACGAAGGACATATAAGATATTGAATTCCTTCTTCAGTTCCTCTACCAAGGTCTCAAGCTGCTCGTCGGATATATCCCTGATCCGCACATAAACCTCTCTTTTTCCATAAGATACATGTTCCTGACAGGTAAGGACACTTACCAATCTAGCTTCGTGGGAGCGAATTATGTTAAATAGCTTGTTGAGGGAGCCGGGATGGTCCTCAATGTCAAAGGCTAACTGTATGGGGCTGCGATATATCCCGGTTATACTGACCATGACCTTGAAGATATCAGTCTGGGTGATCATACCTACGACATGGTCCTGATCATTAATGACCGGCAGACCTGAGATCCGGTTCTCCAGCATTATCACAGCGGCTTTCTCAACGGAATCGTTTTCTCTGAGAGTTAGAGGATGGGATGTCATTATATCTTTGATTTTTGTTTCAGAGAGCAGGTAATAAAGCTCATGGTCATCCATGGATGCGTTCTTTGAAGGTGCGGCATCTTTTATGTCTCTGTCGCTGACAATACCCACTATGCGATCCTGTTTAACAACGGGTATTCGTCTGATGCTATGCTCCTTCATAAGTTGGCAGGCCTTCATTATTGAAATATCTTCATCTATGACTATCGGCTCAGCGGCCATCCATTGCTTAACGAGCATATCTTATTCTCCTGATAAATCCTAATGTTGAGCGATTAGCTGTTAGCCATTTCATTAAGCTAATAGCTAATCGCTAATAGCTTAGTTTAAATTGTAACAATTTTTAGACCTGTGCCGGTTAAAAAACTATTCAAAATCAATCACGAAAACACGAAGGTACAAAAACACGAAACGAAAAACTAAAAGTCAAGTTGGCCCGTCCATCCACAGATTTCCCTTTCGGGTTTTCGTGATAATTCTTTTTTGCTTGCCTAACAATAAATCCAACTGCACCATCATTGAGGTGATATTGCAACTGCGCAGACCTTATACTCCGGTGTCTGTGCGATTTCGTCAACTCCCGGGCTGGTCAACAGATTTGTAGGCGTCTCAGGGAAATGGAAGGCCATGAATACTGAGCCGGGTCGGCTGCGCTCGGTCACCCTGGCCCGCACTGCGAGTTCTCCGCGCCTTGAGCGTACAATTACCATTTCACCATTTACAATACCTTCGCGTGAGGCGTCGTCCGGATGGATCTCTACTTCTTCCTCCGGTGCCAGCCGGCGCAGTCCTTCACAGCGCAGCGTCATGGAACTATTGTTGTAATGGACCAGACGACGGCCTGTTATCAATATGAAGGGGTATTCCTCGTCCGGCGTCTCCAGGGTCTCGACATTCGGCAGTACTGAAAACCGTCCCTTGCCCCTGGTAAAGGTATCACGATGAAGAATAGGGGAACCGGGATGATCCCTGTCCGGGCATGGCCAGATGAGCCCTTCGCCGTCCAGCCGGTCATAGTGTACACCACCCATAACCGGAGTACATCGGGCAACTTCCTCCATGATTTCGGCCGGACCGGCATAGTCCATATGGTATCCCATGGCAGCGGCCAGACGGCAGGCGATCTCCCAGTCCGGCAGCGCCATGCCCGGCGGCGACACTGCCTTGCGGATACGACGCACCCGCCGTTCGGCATTGGTAAAGGTGCCGTCCTTTTCATAAAAGCATGCAGCCGGGAATACTACATGGGCCATTTCTGCCGACTCAGTCAGAAAAATATCCTGGACCACTACCATATCCATGGCCTCAAAGGCCTGGCGCACAGCGCCGGTATTCCCCTGGGTCTGCACCGGATCATAGCCCACACAGTATAGTCCTTTGAATTTTTCATGCCGGGCCGCTTCATACATCTCCGGCTCGGTAAGGCCGGGATTCGCAGGCAGTTCCATTCCCCATGCCTGTCTCAACCGTTCCCTGACTCTGTTGTCCGATACATCCTGGTAGCCCGGATATACATATGGAAGCGCTCCCATGTCGCAGGAGCCCTGGACATTGTTCTGGCCCCGCAAAGGGCAGATACCTGCATTGGGCCTGCCGATGTTGCCGGTGGCCAGGGCCAGGTTGGCAAGGGCCATGACACCTTGAGTGCCGTTCCGGTGCTCAGTGACCCCCAGGCCATAGAGAATCATTCCCTTGTCAGTATCGGTATACAGGCGGGCAACGGCCTCCACGAGTTCGGGGGAAACTCCTGTCCTGGCCTGCATGGCCTTTGGTGAATAGTCTTTTATGTGTTCACGCAGGGCATCCAGTCCTTCGGTCCGTGCGTCGATGAAGTCCTTGTTTTCCAGCCCATCGGCCAGAATGACATGCATGATGGAGTTTAGAAGAAGGACATTGGTGCCCGGGACAAGCCGCAGCCAGATATGTGCCGATGCCGCCATTTCCGTGCGCCGGGGATCTATGACAATCAACTTGGCACCGTTTTTCAGGGCCCGCCGAACCTTCATGCCTACCACAGGATGTGCCTCACTGGTGTTGGAACCGCAGATCAGCAATACCTCAGCCCCCTCGATATCTGCAAGAGAATTGGTGGCGGCGCCGCTGCCCAGAGCAATCCTCAATCCGCTCACAGAAGGCGCGTGGCAGACCCTGGCGCAATTGTCCACGCTATTGGTCTTAAAGACAACTCTGCACAGTTTCTGAAGCACATAATTCACTTCGTTTTCGCATCGGGAAGAGGAAAGAACGCCCAGGGCATCAGGACCGTGCTGTTCCATGATGCGTCCAAAGCCCCTGGCTGCAAAATCAAGGGCCTCCTCCCATGTGGCCTGCCGGAAGGGTTCCTCCCTGTTTTCACGGATCAGGGGATGGGCAAGACGTTCCGGATGGCGGTAAAAATCAAAGCCGAACCGGCCCTTGACACACAGGTCCCCGTTATTCGGCGGCTGACCTGGATCGGCCTTTACCTCAAGCAGCACATCCTGTTTGA
>JAYEFH010000401.1:0-6938 GCA_034658555.1 Thermodesulfobacteriota bacterium
TTATTATATTAAAGGATATGAACGAAATGTGCGGGTACACGTCAGATTGTGCAACACACGAAAAAAGGAAAGAATTATCACGAAAGCACGAAATACCGAAAACACGAAAAGAATATCAGTAACTTGATAGTATAGGAATTCCCCTTTTTTGACAGGATCAACAGGATTGTCAGGATAAAAAATATTAAGAAATCCTGTTAATCCTGTCAGAGAAGTCCGCCCGAAGGGCGCTAAGTTCATTTCTATGTCTTGTTTCGTGTTTTCGTACCTTTCCTGGTTCCCGGCGCACGCTTATCACTTACGACTGGCCGGATGCAGAGATTCCGCAACCAACAAAAAATCTGCGTCTATGGGAATGGCTTCTTGATTCAGCTTGACACAACTATCCTCGACCATTAAAAATCCGCTTCATGACAAATTCAAAAGATCTCTGCTTTGATAAGGGAAACGGACTACTGCCTGCAATAGCCCAGGACCATGAAACAGGTGAAGTACTCATGTTGGCTTATATGAACAGGCAGGCATGGGAAAAGACACTGACCACAGGCAAGGTTCATTACTGGAGCCGCACACGGAACAAGTTGTGGCTCAAGGGCGAGACCTCAGGTCATGTTCAGTTACTGAAGGCTGCTTACGCGGACTGTGATCTAGACACTATACTTGTAAAGGTGGAACAGTTAGGCGGTGCGGCTTGCCATAAAGGGTACAGGAGCTGCTTTTATCGAAAAGTCCAGGGGGAATCCCTGGTTATTATTGGAGAACCTGTTTTTGATCCTAAGGAGGTTTACAAAAAGTGAACCAACTGAAGCTGGGTATACCGAAAGGAAGTCTTGAAAAAGCAACAATTGAACTCTTTGCAAAGTCAGGTTGGCGTATTGATGTCCATCACAGGAGCTATTTTCCCAGTATAGACGATCCCGATATCGCCTGCAGCATCTGCAGAGCACAGGAGATGTCCCGTTATGTTGAGCAAGAAATCCTGGACGTAGGCATTACAGGCCATGATTGGATCCTGGAGAACGACTCGGATATTGTCGTTGTGGCAGACCTGATATACTCCAAGGTAAGCAAACGTCCTGCCAGATGGGTCCTGGCCGTACCAGCCGAATCTCCTTATCGTTCCGCCAAGGACCTTGAGGGCAAAAAAATAGCCACAGAGCTTGTCAATTTCTCTAAGCGTTATTTTTCAGAACGTGGAATAAATGTGAGTATTGAGTTCTCCTGGGGGGCCACCGAGGGCAAAATTGCCTCAAGGCTTGCGGACGCCATTGTTGAAGTAACAGAGACAGGAAGCACTATCAAGGCCCACGGCCTGATTATTATAGAAGATTTGATGGAGTCCAACCCACAGTTGATAGCCAACAAACATGCCTGGGAAGATCCCTGGAAAAAGGAGAAGATCGACCAGATATCCATGCTCCTGCAGAGCGCATTGCGGGCGGATCGTCTTGTGGTACTCAAGATGAACGTGCCCAAGGAAAAGCTGGAGGCAGTGGTGGACATATTGCCCAGTCTCAATGCCCCTACTGTTTCTATGCTGTATAAACAGGAGTGGTGCTCTGTAGAGACGGTAATAAACGAAGCTGAAGTAAGGGAGCTTATCCCACAGCTCATGACCGCAGGTGCCCAGGGAATCATAGAACATTCCCTCAACAAAGTCCTATAGATCCGGTGACAGTCAGGATTACCAAGACCGCCTTTGTTACAAGCGTCTATAAATTCTCCCAGCTTCCATCATCCATCTTGCCGGAAGTAGCCTTTGCCGGCAGGTCCAATGTGGGCAAATCCAGTCTTCTGAATCGTCTCCTTGGGAGGCACAACCTGGTAAAAGTCAGCTCAAGACCGGGTTTCACCCAGTCTCTGAACTTTTTTTTGGTCAATGATTCCGTTCACTTTGTCGATCTGCCGGGCTACGGGTTTGCAAAGGCTCCGAAACACGTTCAGCAAAAATGGCACCGGCTGGTAGAGGGCTATATAGAGACCAGAAAATCTCTCAGGGGCGTGGTGTGCATCTTTGATATGAGGCGGGTCCCGGACCAGTTGGACCTTGATCTCTTGGACTATCTGCATGCCCTGGGAAGGTATGTCTGGTTAGTCCTGAACAAAGCAGATAAAATCTCTCAGCCCAAAAGGCAGAGGCAGATAAAGGCTATCCGCCGACGGCTTCCCGGATTTATTGATAAACCTTTGATTCTTTCCGCCCGAACAGGAGAGGGTGTTCAATCCCTGCTTGAAACGGTTTGGCTGCGGATGGAGCAAGTCTGACCCAGGTACCGTCTGCCGGAGCTACCCCGGTTCAATACGCTGCCAGGTTCAGAGGTTCAGGGTTGCTTTTTTTGTTCAGAATATTTCAGATAAAGGTCTGTCATTGCCTGCCTTAGCTCCTGATCCCGGACAGGTTCCATCATGTCCTTTGCAGCATCCAATGCACGTTTCGGGAATTGGGGCTCTCCTTTTTTCATCTGGTCTTTTTTCGGTATCTTATGAGGAGTCCACCGGGATCTGACCTCTGCCACGTCACCCAGAACAAACCTGATATCCTTAATGTTGGCCCCGGATGGTAAGCGTGCATTCAGCCCATCAATAAAGAGCTGTCTTTGAAAACAGAGCTGCTGCATCCAAACTGAGTCAGAGACCACAACCACCAGGCTATCTCGCTCCGTGAAGCGTTCCGGCCACGCATGGATCGCAACTTGGGGACCTACAATTTCTTCCCATATATCCCAAATCATTCCCCTGGATAGCCTGGCTTCCCATCCGTATCTAAGAGCAAGACCCTTTACTATTCCAGTGACCTTAGATGGCATTTTTTCAAAAATTTCTTTTTTCATTTTCTGCCGGACTTTGAACAAACAGGATAATAGCAAGTGCTACAGATAGGAACAATGCATTGGCTATTCTACACTTTTTTACCTATCTCGAATTTAAAAAAGGATGTAACCTTAATAACCGTTCACTCCCGCTATTGCGAGGGAAATGAACTGTTACGCAGCAAGTATTTCTGATTGGCCGGAGTTAGAACCCGACAGCTAATTGGAAGATCGCAATGCTCTGGTCGTTCTTTTACGTCCATTATCAACATAGGTATAGTCCATGCTGATCTTGGCATTGTTCCCTTTTATATAATAGTTGAATCCGGCACTCGCATAATCCGGCCATGATCATCGTTTCGGCCAGTAGTATCATCGAACGATCTGTAGCATCAGATAATAGACTGAATTTAAAGAATTTTTCGTGAACCTGCCCAGAACACCGAGGCCGAAGTGGCCGAAACGATGATCATGGCCAGATTTTCCCTCATTCACTGGATGCAGGCAGAAGCGTCCTAATGGGCCGTCAAGAACACATTTGTTAAGTCCATAGCAATCTTTATATCAGGATAATCAATAAAACAAATATGAATAATCAATGCTAAACAGAAGGTTCAATCCTATCAAGCGACAAAAAATCTCGTTTCCCATGTTGGAGGCTATTGAAGTTCCCCTATGCTCATGCTATCTAAGCCTTAAGATAGACTGTATAACCTAAAATGATTGGTTCAAAGTTCAAAGGTTATAACGTATTGATATACATCACTTTAAAGTACAATCTTCAGATTAACCTTTGTCATCCGTTGGGTGAAACATGCCTGCCGTCTTTATTGAGATATCATTCTTTAGATATCAGACAGTTAGGGTTTTCCAACCTTAAACCGCTCAATTTAGGTATAACAGCATTATGTTTCAGATGATCTCTGGGTTGGCTATGTCGCGAGAATGACCTTAAGGGTTTACTCAAAAACAGATTTTTTTCGATATGTCTATTATTGCAGACTGAGGAGGCATCAAAATGTTTTATCGTTATCCACAAAAGAAAAATTTACTGATAATAGCGGCCGGTCTGTTGGTCCTGTTTTTTCATTTATCCGTCCATGCTGATCAATCTTCGTGTATTATTGACCATACATGTACAGACATAAGTCAGGTTCCAGCGTGCTGGATAGCTAAGGCAAAAGCTGAATTCAAGATATCCTATGGACATACATCCCACGGAAGCCAACTGGTAACCGGGATGGAACTCCTCAGGACTCAATCCGACCTGTATTCTTTCAATTATGATGGCAATTCCGGAGCGCTTTCACTCCATGACAGGAAGCCGTCCGGTGACCTTGGGAATCCAGATAGGACCACATGGGCACAGAGAACTCGAGATCTGTTGAATGCTACGGGCAATGATATAAATCTCATTATGTGGTCCTGGTGTGGTCAGGTATCCATAGCCGGCGAAAAAGATATCGCCACTTATCTGACCCTTATGAACCAACTGGAAGCAGATTACCCCGATGTCACATTCGTTTATATGACCGGCCATTTAAACGGAACTGGAGAGGGTGGAGATCTCAACATTCGGAACAACCAGATCCGCAACTACTGTGCAGCGAACAACAAGATCCTTTTCGATTTTGCAGACATAGAATCCTATGATCCGGCCGGAAACTACTTTCTAGATCGTGGGGCGACTGATTCGTGTAATTATAAGGACGGCAACTGGGCCGATGAATGGTGTACTACCCATCCGGATGAATGCTCATCTTGCTCTTGTGCCCATTCCCACTGTTTGAACTGCCAGCTCAAAGGAAGGGCTTTCTGGTGGATGATGGCCCGACTCGCTGGCTGGAATCCATCTCCATTACTAGTAACACCGACCATCTTTCTGACAACTGAGGGAAGAAGTATTTCAACCTCCTGGGATTCTGTAGCTGACGCAGATGGCTACATTCTGTTCTATGCTTCCTATCCGGATGTAAGCTATATTGGAAGCGCTGATATGGACAACCATACAAACCTTTCCTTAGATATGTGGCCTGGAGCTGCTTTCTATTTGGTAGTTTAGGCTTATAATTCTAGAGGCAATAACAGCGCTTGTTCAAATATCGAACATTTCACTATTCTTGAGTCAAACTGACCTTTTGATAATGACAGCTCCAACCAAAAAATACTCCCTCATCCCACTGGATGCCGGCGGGAGTGTCTTTGTGATCGTCATAGATTCCAGGGAGCGCATTTACAGGTTGGGGGAGGAGTTGATTTAGGGGTAAACAAGATATCAAAAAGCTCGTATCTTGAGGTGAGGTCGTAACACGACTAACTATCCCAGAGGAGAGCGAGAGCGATGCTGAGTTTGCTTAATGCCTTACGTGACATCCCTATTTTTCTTACTCCAGCATATCACCATAAAAAAAGGCTCACGAAATAGTAGATTTTTGCCTTGTAGGACTTTATAATAAATTGTTATGAAAATGTTATCAAAATAGGAGTGAGATATCAAATATGACCTTAGCAATTTCCAAAGGCAAGGATCCCCAAAAGGCCAAGCCCGGTTCTATTCATATCCAAGTAAACCCACACCTGGGTCGCCGTATAATTTGTCCACACTGTGGAAACGAATGGAATTTTTACCAAATAGCAGAGGATGTTAAGCTCACTACGCGGTATGTCCAAAACGCCGACGGAAGTTTTACTCCCCTTAGCGATGATTCCAGAATTCTGGGAGAAGTAAAACTTTATTGCGGGGAATGCCAGGCAGATCTAAGCAAATTCCATAACAGGTTCCTGGAGATGCTTTTTTGAATCCTAACCGTCCTCCACTTATTCTCACAGACAACCGTTCTTTCAGAACACATCTTCCAGAGCTGGGTCCTGGAGATACAGTGGTCGGACTCTTAAACATCAAGCCCACAGAGCAGATCCTGTTTCTGGACCTTGTGGAGCGCGGTATCCGGCTATTCCCTCCGGCACTGGCCCAGCAACTTAGCAGGTCAAAGTGCCTGCAGGCCATGATCTATAAAGAGTGGATGGTACCCCATACCTTTGTGGCCAGGGACCGTCACGACATGATCAAACAAATAAATGCCTATGGGCGAAAAAAAATCGGATCAGTGATCACAAAACAGAATCGTTTTAATTGCGGCCTGGGCATACACCTGTGGTCGTCAATTGAAGACGCTTATAATCAGGTATGTTTTGGCTCTCTTGCTTATCCTTTTGTCGTACAACCTTTTATGGAGTCGACGATTGATGTAAGGGTCGTAATAATAGGAGATTATTCCGAAGCCTATTGGCGGAACAACCCACACTCATTTCGCAACAACATGTTCTGCGGCGGGAATAGCGGTGAGCACAAGCTTTTATCTGATCAATGGGACCTCTGCATGGAGGTAATGGAACGGGGAAAATTCCCCAATGCTCACATAGACCTTATGATTACCGCGGACGGGACCACTTATCTGGGTGAAATAAACCTTAGAGGAGGCCTGAAAGGGGCCAAAATTCTCGGGCCTGAATATCAAGAGCGAATAAAGGCCATGGATGAAGCCTTCGTTAAACGGTTACAACATTAGTCAGTACTCACGCCGAATCGGCCAAGCGAATACAAGAAGCTTTCACCTTTTCCCTCAAGCTTGTGAGCCGGCCGGGCAATTCCTGTTATCAATTGATCCTGAACCGTAACAAGACCGCATATGTTTGCCTCAACGGGCTGCATCATTGATTTAAGGATGTATTTCCCGTCTTCCCACCCAAGAAGCATAAGCCAGTCCCCTGCCAACGTGCTTTTTTCCCCCGGTACTCCGGGGAACAACAGTTCCGGCAGACCATTTCCATCCAGGTCAACAGAAATAAACCATTTCGGGAAACCACCTTCCGGTAACCGCGGGGAAACCCGATTTGAAGATGACCAAAGCAATCGCTCCATTTCATAGACACAAAGTTTACCTGTATAGTCAATTGTACAGAGTTCCGGATTGCCATTTCCATTCAGGTCTGACCAGATTGATCTGATTACAGAAAAATTCTTTGGGCTTGCTATGCGGTGCCTGTACTTAAGGCCCTCATGACCGGGTTCCATAAGATAGACCTTTGCCCCAAACATAACATCAGCATCGAAACTCTGCCCCAGGA
>JAYEFH010000402.1:0-6926 GCA_034658555.1 Thermodesulfobacteriota bacterium
GGAAGACAGGGCCGCTGGCCCTCAGCTATATTGACAAAGATGGTAAAAGCCAGCTCCTTACGACCGGTCCTGTCTCATTGAAAATAACTTCCAACCTGGGTGATAGACCTTCAGAGGCTGAGCTGAAACCTATCCATGGGATCATTCCGACAAGGCCCCTGTGGTTAAAGTATCTGCCTTGGGTAGCTGGATTGCTGGGTATATTACTGATAGTGTCTGTCCTGTTCTGGTGGTACAAAAGAAAGCGTAATGGAAAGCCCCCGGTCATTCCCCGAGTTCCTCCGCATATCCGGGCAAGAAAGGAGATTAAAGAACTGGATGCCAGAAGACTCTTTGAAAAAGGGCATGCCAAGCGTTTCTACTTTCGCTTTTCTGAGATTTTGAGGCGGTATCTGGGATCTCTAAGGGGATTTCCAGCCGTGGAATTAACCACTGAAGAGATTGCTCGCTGTATTGACAGGGAACAGGACAGAGACCTTTTGGCTTTATTACGGCAGGCAGACCTGGTCAAGTTTGCTGACAGGGTGCCGGCGCCTGCAAGAAAAGAAGAAGAGGTAAAGATGGCCCTTTCCTATATCCAGGAGACAAGTTCGGTCCGGGAAACCAGCCACGAAACGGATGCATCCGGGGAGATGGGCCAATGATGTTCAGGTTTGCCTACCCGGTCGTCCTCGTCCTGCTTGCAGTTGTGGGAGCGTGGGTTTTTTTCAGCCTGCGGAGAAAACCACCCGGCATAACATATTCCATGACATCCCGAATGGCCCGGTTTGCCGGAGGTGGCGGCTGTTTCCTGGCAAAGGTCCCCATGGCCTTGAGGGCCGGTTGTCTGGTCCTGTTGGTCCTGGCTGCCGCGCGGCCCCAACTATACAATGTATCTCGTGAAATCCGGTCCCCCGGCGTGGATATTATGCTCTGCCTGGATACCTCAGGTTCCATGCAGGCCCTGGACTTCAAGTTGGATGGCAAACCGGTATCCCGGCTTACTGCTGTCAAAAAGGTGGTCAGCGAGTTTATCAAAAAGAGAAAAACGGACAGGATTGGCCTGGTCGTGTTCGGAGAGGATGCCTTTACACAATCCCCTCTGACAGTGGACAAGGGACTTCTGCTGGGATTGGTAGACAAGATGGAGGTCGGCATGGCTGGAGACCGGACTAATATCGGCTCTGCTATTGCTATCGGAGGCAAAAGGTTAAAAGACCTGAAGGCAAAATCCAAGGTCCTGATCCTCCTTACTGATGGAATACATAATGCGGGCGATCTTACACCAGAACAGGCCGCGGAGGCAGTCAGGACATTGAGTATCAAGATCTATACTATTGGTGTGGGAGGAAAAGGGCCGGCCCCTTTCAGGGTCAAGACACCTTTTGGTACACGCATTATACAACAAAGGGTCGATCTGGATGAGAAGACCCTGAAAAAAATCGCCAAAACAGGGAACGGCAGATATTTCAGGGCTGCGGACACGAAACAACTAGCTGAGATATACGGCATGATAGACCGGGAAGAGAAGACCGAGGTCAAGGTCAAGGAATTCTTCCATTTTCGAGAGCTTTATCCCTACTTCCTGCTACCCGCGTTGATTCTACTCGCATTGGAGACCTTTTTGAGGACCACGTTCTTGAGGATGATTCCATGACACTGGCCCATTTCTGGATCCTCCATTTCCTCTGGTTTCTGCCCTCGGCTGCCATGGCTCTTGTTTTTTGCAATCGCCGGAAGAAAAAGGCCATGGAACGATTTGCCGACCCGGAACTTCTGGCCCGGCTGACAGGAGAAGCCCGAAAAGGGGGACAATTTCTAAAGGGATTTCTCTTGCTGAGCGCCTTTGGCCTGATAGTTTTCGCATTGGCAGGACCCCGGTGGGGCAGTCATTTTCAGGAGGTCAGTCAAAAAGGTGTAGACATTATGATAGCAGTAGATGTCTCCCCCAGCATGCTGGTGGAAGACATCAAGCCAAATCGACTTGAGCGTGCCAGACGTGAGATTATGGATTTCCTGAAGGTGGTCCAGGTGGACCGGGTGGGTCTTGTGGCCTTTTCAGGCGCTGCTTTTATCCAGTGTCCCCTGACACTGGACTATGCTGCGCTTGAGATGTTCCTTAATGCTCTGCAACCGGACCTGATTCCAGTTCCAGGCACGGACCTGGAGGCGGCCATTAAAATCGCCCTTTCGTCCTTTGACTTCAAGGCAGAGACAGACAAGATTATTCTCCTCATCACAGATGGGGAGGACAATGAGGGCAAAGGTCTTGAAGCGGCCCGAAAGGCAGAAGAAAAGGGGGTCAAGATCTTTGTCTTCGGCATGGGAGAGACTTCCGGCGGGCCAATCCCTGCCGGTGGCGGAAAAGGAGGATTTAAGAAGGACAAGGACGGCAAACTCATTTTATCCAAGCTCAACGAAGATGACCTGATAAAGATAGCTTCCATGGCCGGAGGGACCTATGTCCGGTCAGTAGCCGGCGATCTGGATCTGGATGTACTCTACTTTGAGGGAATCAAATCCAGGACAGAGGCAAAGACTCTGAAGAGTGGTAAAATCAGGATATTTGAGGAACGCTTTATGTTTTTTGTGCTGGCCGCCTTCCTGTTTTTGCTCGTGGAAGGATTGATATCTGAAAGGTCGTGTGGAGGTTCAAGGGTTCAAAGAGGGGGTCAGGGTTTGTTGAGTTTATTGGGTTTATTGGGTTTATTGGGTTTGTTGAGTTAAAGGTGCAGGGCTAAGAGGTAACTTTGAACGGTTATCAAAGGTCATTTCGGCAGGAGATACAATTGTTCAAGTACATTGAGATCCTTATGCTCCTTTTCGTCCTTATTTTTTCCGCCGTGGCCCTGGCTGCGGAGGGTCCGGACGAACTATACAGGCAGGGGCGTTTTACCGAGGCTGAAAAGGCCTATACACATCTGGATATGGATCATCCGAAGGACATCCGCTTTCGCTACAACAGGGCATGTGCCGCCTATCAAAACTCCGATTATAAAGGGGCAACAGCGGCTTTTTCCAGTGTACTGAGAAGGACAAAAGATAGCAAAATCCGGTTCAAGACCGCTTACAACCTTGGCAACACAGCGTTTAAACAAGGCGATTTTGCAAGCGCTGTATCCTATTACAAACAGGCTATCACCTACAATCCCGAAAATAAGGATGCCGGATATAATCTTGAGCTGGCTCTGATACAACAGGAAAAACAGAAACAGAAAAAAAACAAGACTAAGGACCAAAAAAAGCAGTCCCAGGATGGATCTTCTCAACCGCAAGACAAGGAGAATAGATCTAAAGACAGTAAGGAGGGAAAAGATTCGGACAAACAGTCCCAGGGTAAGACGTCTGAACAGAAAGCATCTCAAGGCCAGGATCAACAAGACAAAAAAGACCGTTCAGAATCCGGCAGGAAGGGGGGATCTAAACAGGAAAAAGATCAGAGGCAGGATAAAAAGGCCGGGCAGGAATCACCAAAAGACCTTTCTGGTGACCTCAAGCCGCTTCAGGTCATGCCGGAGGAAGGGGATGCGGGAAGGGATAAAAGCACCGGACAGGCCGTGTCTGCAATTGACAGAAAAAAGGCCGAGGCCCTGCTTGACAATCTCAAGGAGGACCGCTCCCGTTTTATGCGTTTTCAGGTCCCGGGAGACAAAAGAAACGGCGTACAATCAGGGAGGGACTGGTAAGATGAAGATGTCTATCCTATCGCTTCTGGCGCTTTTACAATTCATGTTGATCTCTTGTCCGGCCGGGGCTGATATATCTGTATCCATGAGGCTTGATAGAGAGGAAGCCACTATCACGGATTCCATAAGCATGGTCGTCAGCATAGCAGGGGCCAGGGAAAGTGACTCCCCACCTGTTTTTAAGGGCATGGAGGACTTTGATGTCACTCAGGGTGGGACCTCAAGCCGATTCGAGGTCATTAACGGCAAAGTCAACTCAGGGATCGATCATACTTTTTTTTTACAGCCCAAAAAGACCGGTATTTTTGAAATAGGACCTGCCGAGGTGACAGTCGATAGTAAGATTTACAGGAGCAACACGGCCACACTGAAGGTTGTCAAACAGCCTGAATCATCAGGTGCTGACCGAGGTCCTCTTTTTCTGACTGCCGGGCTTTCATCCACGAAGGTATATATGGAAGAGCAGTCGATCTATACCTTGAAGCTATATCATCAGACCAGGGTCAGCAACATATCCCTGGAACTGCCGGAGACAGAACATCTAACCTTCAGACAGCTCGGGAAGCCCGTTGAATACCAGAGTTTTTACAATGGCCGGTCTTACGATGTTGTGGAGGTACGATATGCCCTGTTACCTTCAGAAGAGGGAATTCGCGGGATCGAACCCTCAAGAATGAAAATGACCGTTGCCCAGCCTGGGCGCCGATCACATAGGGGTTTTTTTGATGATCCTTTTTTTTCTTTCTCCAAAGGGCGGGCCATGACAGTGGCCAGTGAGCCCATGGAACTTAATGTGCTTTCCTTGCCGGGTAAGGGGAAACCACTTGATTTCAGCGGGTTGGTGGGGAATTTTGAGATCAGTTCCAAACTGGGGCCTAATAAGATAAAGGCCGGGGAGTCCGCTACACTAACTGTCCTCGTGAGCGGCCGCGGAAATGTCAACCGCATCCCGGATTTAAAGTGGCCTGAACCTGACCATATAAAGGTCTATGCCGATGAGCCGGTCCTGAAGGTCAAGGAAGATGCAAAGGGACTGTCCGGTTCAAAGACCATGAAGTGGGCACTGGTGCCTGAAAAGGAAGGGCGCTACAAGATTCCTCCTCTCTCGCTCAGTTTTTTTGATACAGAGACCCACCGATATCGGAAAATAGAGACCTCGCGCCTTTCTTTTTCCGTCCTGCCGGGCGAGGTAAAACAGATTCAGGTCTCCACGGACCATTCAAACGGACAAAAGATTGAAGGCCATGCAAAAAAAGCAGTCAAAGAGCTGGGCCATGACATCCTGCCAATCCATACCTCCACAAAAGACCTGGGGAAGGGGTCCATTATCCGGTCGGGAGGACTGGTTTTCTGGTTTATTTTCCTTGGGCCGTTTTTTATCTATGCGGTAGTTTTCCTTGGGCTGAAGCTTGGGAAGAAATCAGACAGGTCTATTGCCACGTTAACAGCGAAAAAGGCAGCCAAGAAATTTATCAGGAAATGCCGCCGGGATGGACTCAGTTCGAGCGACTTAGCCTTATTCTTCAGAAATTATTTGAACGAGCGATTTGGCCTGTCTCTTGGTTCCCTGACCCCGGAAGAGGCGGCTGAAATCTTAAAATCAGAGGGAGCCGATCTTGATACTGCCCGAAAGATACAGGCCATTTTCAAAGATCTTGAGAATGCAGTGTATACCGGTAAGGGACAGAAGGCCTGCGTTCTTGGAGAAGACGCCTCTCAACTGGTCAGGCAGATTGAAAAGGAAATCCGGTGAAACGATCTATCTATATGAGCACAGCAATTTTTTTCATGGTCTGTTTTCTTGGGTTTGATATCATGGCCCTTCAGACCAGTGAATCAGAGGAACTGTTCTTCAGCTCAAATCAGGCTTACAGGCAAGGCCGTTTCCAGGAAGCGATCGATGGATATGGCCGTTTGATCCGGTCCGGCCACAAGGACGGGAATCTTTATTATAACCTGGGCAATGCCTACTTTCGTTTGGACCAGCTTGGCCGGGCCATTCTGAACTATGAACGTGCCCGCCTCCTGATACCGGGAGATGCGGATCTGAATTTCAACCTCAACTATGCCCGTGATAAGACACTGGATGCCGTTTCCGAATCCCAGGACCTTGTCAATATGACCTTTTTCTGGCTTAAGGACCTAGGTCTTGGCGAGCTATTATGGGGTTTTGCCGTCATGAATTTTCTGTTTTGGACGGCCTTTTTGATAAGGCTGTTTTTTAAATTTGAGTGGACCTACTACGCTTGTCTTATATCCATAATTTTATGGATTATCGCCGGCACCTCCTTCGGGCTGAAATGGTACCAGTTAAACACAGATAACCGTGCTGTTATCCTCGAACAGGAAGTAAACATCCTTGCCGGTCCTGATATACGGGATACAGTGCTCTTCAAGCTACATGCAGGTACCATTGTGCATTATGAAAGATCAGAGGATGGATGGTCTCTTATCAGCCTGCCGGACAAAAAAAGGGGCTGGGTAAAGGCAGGGGCCGTGAAGCCTGTAATAAATGAGCGCATTCATGGGTTGAGGGACCTAAATTTAGTAATGAATGTCGATATTCATCTTTCAAAACAACTACGTATGGATTTCCTCCCCCAACGTGTGAATGCGACCATAGCGAAGAACCCATTTTTGTAGCACAATTTGCAGAGTATGTTTTGCCCTCTCAGCTAATACCAATCTTCAATGTTAAGACCTTTTACTCTTAAACTCTTTTGTGTCATGGGTTACTAACATTGCATTAGTACCCAAAGCAATACCTGCAATAAGTATGTCATAAGGGCCGATTGGTGTGCCTTTACTTTCGAGATTGGCTCTTATCATAGCGGCTACTTCTGCTTCTTTGGTTCCAAAGGGAGAAATATTGATACGTGATGTAAGTAATTCTAATTGTTTTCTTCTTTTATTTGGTTTTGTTGATTTTGCAATTCCAACTTCGAGTTCATAGAGTGCAATTGACGGAATGGATATATCTTTTGGGGACTTAGATAATAAAATGTTAGCAACATTGCCTATGCCCTTGAAGAAATAAATGAGCGTATTGGTGTCAAGAATATACAATTTTACACTGGATATTTCATATAAGCGCAGGCGAGTTTTGTGACGCAACGCCGAAGGCTCTATTGAGCCTTCAGAGGCAAGCTGTGATCGTCTCTTTTTAGCTATGGGTAGAGTATTACCATAGCCGAGCTTGAGAAGGCAATGGCGCAAATAGTTGCTGAGGTATAAAATTCGAAGAACTGGGAAGGTTCAACA
>JAYEFH010000403.1:0-3944 GCA_034658555.1 Thermodesulfobacteriota bacterium
CATTAGTTGTCTATTTATCTTTTTTTAATAAAAGGATCGTGCGACCCAGGTCCTGAACTTCCTCAAAGAGTTCTATAAATGATGAGCGATCACCTTCTTTGATTATTTTTCTCAGGTCTTCTCCATATTGGCTGAATGTCTCAAGGATACTGTTCGTATATGGATTAGACATCTGAATGGTTGCATAGAGTTCAGGGTTCTGATGATAGAGTCTGGCTACTATGTTCATCTGTTGTTCAAAACTTGGGGGTGCGAGCGCCAGTATCTGCTGAAGGTCCATTCCGTGCTTATCCAGTGCTTTTCCCAGACAAAGAAGAATGAAATGGTTCAGTGCCTGGGCCCAGGCCATGCTGCGGTCGTGTTCTTTAGGCGAAACGACAGATGTCACGGCCCCATGTTGCCGGAGAAGGCCTTCCCACCAGGTAAGCCACCTTTTGCCGCGCCCCGGACATAATGCCACCCTTTTGCCCTTAATGGAATCTTCCGCCGGCCCGAAAAGCGGATGGGTCCCTACCACCTCACAGCGGGTATGTTCCAACATGCATGCCACCTGCGACTGCTTAAGTGAACAGAGGTCTGTCATATAGGAGCTTTCCGGAATCAAGGGGCCTAGTTTGGCCACTTCTTTAGGGAACACTTCCATGGGGAGGGAAAATATGAGGACCCGGCACTTCCTGGCAAGATCCTCAGATGAGTATTCTGTGTGTAAATCAGAGATGAGTATTGGAAATCCAGCGCCTTTTAGGAATTTGGCAAACCATCCCCCCATGCGTCCCATCCCGCCTACAATTCCGACTGTTAGAGGGCTGGTGCCTGGATCGATATCTGCATGTATCTGCGATTTCACGGTTTTTTAGAAAAATTCAGGACCAAAGATCTCAGGTGTAAGGGCCCTTGCTCTAAGCATGTGGTCTGTGAGTACCAGACGTACCATGGCCTCGCACACAGGTACTATCCGGGGAATGGCTGAGGCATCATGTCGCCCCCCCACCTTGAGCTTAACGGGTTTCTCAAACACTGTTATTGTGTCTTGTTCCTTAGATATAGAAGGAATCGGCTTTACAGCGGCCTTTACAATCAGGTCATCACCATTTGAGATACCGGCCAGTATGCCTCCGGAGTTATTACTCAAAAAACCCCCTAATGCCAAAGGATCGTTGTTTTCCGATCCCAATAGCTCCGCAGCCCGGAAGCCGGCCCCAATCTCTACGCCCTTTATCGCACCGATGGACATAAGTCCCTTTGCCAGCTCGGCATCAAGCTTGTCAAAGACCGGTTCTCCAAGGCCGGGCGGTACTCCTGTTGCTAATACTTCTACAATTCCTCCAACCGAGTCACCTTTGGATCTCACATAGGCTATTCGCTCTTCCATTTTTCCCGCTGCTTTAAGGTCAGGGCAAAAAAGCCTGTTTTGTTTGACTGCATCAAGATCACGTTTTTGTGCCTTCACTTTGCCCAAGGCAACTGTATAAGCAATAACCGAAATACCCACTGTATTTAAGAATACCTGAGCTACTGCAGCCGCAGCCACCCTTGCCGCGGTTTCTCTTCCCGAAGCCCTGCCTCCGCCCCTGTGGTCGCGAATTCCGTACTTTTTCCAGTAGGTGTAGTCGCCGTGACCAGGTCTGAATACGTCCCTAAGCTGGTCATATGCCCGGCTCTGGGCGTCCTGGTTTCTGATAATCAATAATATGGGTGTACCTGTGGTATACCCTTCAAAGACACCTGAAAGGATTTCTACCTGATCAGGTTCTTTTCGAGGACTTTCCGCAGCCCCTCCCTTCCCCGGACGCCTTTTGTCCAGGGTCTCCTGAATGACCTCCTCATCCAGCACAAGACCTGGTGGGCACCCGTCGATAACTACACCTAGGGCAGGACCATGAGACTCACCCCATGTGGTTATGCGGAAGTACTGTCCAAAGGTATTTCCCGACATTTTTTATCTCAACTCCTTCGCCACCTGACCGGCGATTGCATATGGGGGTTAATTGATCAGAATCAATTTACTTATGAGCCTTTTGCAAAATTCGAGATTTTGCAAAAGACTCAAGGTTTTTTAAATTTTTTCTTGACCTACATATCGTGCTGCTATAAACTAAATTTGTATTGTTTTGTCAATTTGATAAGGTAGAACTGTACTTGGAGGCCATGTCGATTCCTGCAAACGTTTTGTTTCCGGGTTCTGCTCTGCTTGGTATGATAGGCATAGGGAAAAGGATAAGTAGATAGGCCTGATTCATAAATATGATTCTCTTGATAAGGAACGGGAGATAAATAAGTTGAACAAAAATTAACAGGATTTTTTGTTGTATTCAAGGCACGAGGAGCGAGCATAACGGGTTATGTGATCGACGAGCAACGAAGAAGACGGCAAAAAAAACGTTAATTTGTTCAAGTTATTTATTGTACGTTCATAAGGAACTAATCCGATGAAAAGAAACTTAATTGTTTTGAGCTGCTTGTTAGTATTTCTTGCCTTTAATGGAAGCAAAGCGATGGCTGTGAATGTCTATGGTGAAGGTGCCTATTCGGATACAAACAATGATGTTCAGGTATGTATTTACGCTGATATCGGCGGTTCTAAGGCGCTGAGGAGTTTTGGGGTAAAGTTGACATACGATCCCGGTGAGTTGAAGTACATTTCCTCCACTAAGAACGAGGCGGTTTGGTACTTGAAGGATGAGGGAGGAAGTTTGCATACCTATGGTGATCCAGAGGACGTCGGAGGAGCCATAGTGATAATCGGCGGCGTGTTGGATACTGATAAAGCCTACAAGGTTTCAGACGACCGTGTCCTTTTGGGCACAGTATGGTTCACGAGGGCTTTGGGTTCTGGTCCTTTAATCAACAATTTAACGTTGGCTTTGGGTAAAGATGCTCCCTACGCAAATTTTGTTGTAGGGCCGAATCCTGCTGACGTTTTGGATTTAAGCAACGTGCATTTTATAGATTACGGGGATGGTGTTGCGGTAGTGAAGGTTCGTGAAAGGGGAGATGCTGATACAAATGGATCTTTTACAACTTTAGACATGTTTGAAGTAAAAGACCTGATTGCCAACAACGTATATAAGTGTTTTGCTGATTGCAATGCAGATGGAGCAATGACAACTTTAGATATGTTCTGCATAAAAGATAAGATTTGAGGCGAAAAAACTTGAAGGAGGTAATAAACATGAAAAGAAGATGCTTGACACCAATCATTGGTTTTGCTCTGGGGGTTTTTTTGATGGTTTCTCCATCTTTCGGAGCTACTACTTTTACCGCAGATATTGAAGGATTGAGCGATCCTTCCAATGTGGAGTTATTTACCTTCTGGTTCAGTGTAGGAGAAGATTTTACATTCTCGGATTTCCTATTGGGAGACGCTGTTCCAGTAGATGGCTGGGAGGCAATCCAGGGTTCGGCAGACACTTCCATAATTAATGACTCGGTCAGAAAAAGGGTATACAAAGTCGATGTTTGTGATCGAGGTGTTCTGTTTGACAATTCTCCACATTATCTGACTGATGGTGTTCTTTTTTCATTCAATTACGAGGGTACCTTCAACGGTTTCACTGATATGATGACATTGTATGACGTCATTAATAAGGAAAATCTGTTAGACAATAAATTTACATTGCTTTGTGATGCCAATGGTGCACATTGCGCCCCTGTCCCAATTCCCGGAGCCTTGGTCCTTTTTGGTTCTGGCTTGGTCGGTTTGATCGGTCTTGGTCGAAGACGAATAAAAAAATCATAATCGATACATAAAACAGGCAAGGGCCTTCTCAATGGAAGGCCCTTTTTTATTCTATTTATATCCTATGCACACACCACTTCCTCATCCTTCTTTATCTTCCGGTATATATGGAATTAGCCCTTTTCGATAGGCAAAACTTCTTGTACTTCACGAGGCATCGTTCGTGCATCGAGAACGAAACCATCTACCATAATCATCCATGCCA
>JAYEFH010000403.1:4044-6735 GCA_034658555.1 Thermodesulfobacteriota bacterium
AATTTTGAATTTAAAAAGGAAGTAATCTTAATATGTTAATTGTCCACGACCTAATTGAAAAAACAAAATTTGGGGTTTCCGTTCAGAGACTAATTAAGTATAATTGTACGACAGGTCGATATGAAAGTGTACCTGAAGAAATACTGAATCCGATATTGTGCTCTATTATTATGCTTTTTCAATAGGAAGGAGATATATCACCATGAAATGTGCCTTGATTACAGGCATAACAGGCCAGGACGGTGCCTATCTGGCGGAGTTTTTATTAGAAAAAGGTTACGAGGTACATGGTATTAAACGAAGGTCTTCCTCGTTCAACACTGTTCGTGTGGATCATCTTTATAAAGATCCTCACGAAAAGGATATCCGTTTTTTCATGCATTATGGAGATCTCACGGATGCTACTAACCTGATCCGTATAATCCAGGAAATTCAGCCTGATGAAATCTATAACCTGGCGGCCCAGAGTCATGTCAAGGTCTCTTTTGAAACACCTGAGTATACGGCCAATGCGGACGCACTTGGGACCTTGCGCCTCCTTGAGGCTATCAGAATTCTGAAAATGGAAGAGAAGACGCGATTTTATCAGGCATCTACAAGCGAACTCTTTGGAAAGGCTCAGGAGATACCACAGCGAGAGACCACGCCCTTTTATCCGCGCAGTCCTTATGCAGTTGCCAAGCTCTATGGATACTGGATCACAGTCAACTACCGCGAAGCCTATAATATGTTCGCCTGTAATGGTATACTTTTTAACCATGAATCTCCAATAAGAGGTGAAACTTTTGTAACCCGCAAGATCACAAGAGCGGTTGCACGCATCAAGCTGGGTCTTCAGGAAAGACTGTACTTGGGTAACCTGGACGCCAAGAGAGACTGGGGTTATGCCGGGGATTATGTAAAGGCCATGTGGCTGGTATTGCAGCAAAAGCAACCTGAGGATTATGTTATTGCCACTGGCGAATCTCATTCGGTGAGGGAGTTCGTTGAAAAGGCCTTTCAAGAGATAAAAATAAAAATTATATGGAAAGGAAGTGGGGCTGACGAGACAGGTAAAGACAGTAAAACAGGGGAAGGGCTCGTGAAGATTGATCCCGGTTATTTCAGGCCCACTGAAGTTGATTTTCTCTTGGGCGATCCCACAAAGGCCCGTTCAAAATTGGGGTGGGAGCCAACGGTGTCTTTTGATGAGCTGGTTAAGATGATGGTGCGAGAGGATCTAAAAGAGGCAGAAAAAGACCGATTATGTATAAAAGCAGGCTTTCGCATTTACAATCAATTTGATTAGACCTAAATTAAGCGATTAGCTGTCTTGTCGGGGCGGCCAGACCGATAATCATTAAACTAATAGCTAACCGCTAATTGCTCAATTTAAGTTAGAGATACAAACGGATTAGAACTATGAACAAGGATTCCAAAATATATATTGCAGGTCACAGGGGTTTGGTAGGCTCGGCTATTCTTCGAGAATTAGGGGAATTAGGATACGGAAATCTTATATATAAAACCCATCAGGAACTGGATCTGACAAGGCAGGAGGAAGTTGAAGAATTTTTCGAGATGGAGCGGCCTGAATATGTTTTCCTTGCCGCAGCAAAGGTGGGTGGCATACAGGCCAACAATATCTACCCTGCGGAATTTGTTTACAATAACCTGGTCATCCAAACAAATGTTCTACACTCTGCGTGGAAGGCAGGGGCCAAAGGACTTTTATTTCTGGGATCATCCTGTATCTATCCCAAACATGCCCCACAGCCAATGAAAGAGGAATGTATTCTTACCGGCCGGCTTGAGCCGACAAATGAGCCATATGCCATTGCGAAAATCGCCGGTATCAAACTCTGCGAGTCCTATAATCGCCAGTATGGGACCAGGTACCGCTCAGTTATGCCGACAAATCTGTATGGCCCAAATGACAATTTCGATTTGGAAAATTCCCATGTGCTTCCCGCCCTGATACGTAAATTTCATCTGGCAAAACTGGCTTCCATGGCCAAATGGGAAGACATCAAAAAAGATGAATCTCGCTATGGTCCCATCCCGGAAGACATTCGTGTTGCTCTTGGTTTTGCATCGCGGAACTCGAATCCCGGACAATCCCCACAGGTTATTTTGTGGGGAAGTGGCAGCCCTCGCCGCGAGTTTCTGCATGTAGATGATCTGGCTTCCGCTTGTGTTTTCATTATGACACTCGATGACAGTGTTTATGATAGTCAAACACAGCCGATGCTATCTCACATCAATGTTGGGACAGGTAAAGAGATAACGATCAGGGAGTTGGTTGAGATTATAAAAAAAATTGTTAACTATAAAGGCGAAGTTGTTTGGGATCATACAAGACCGGATGGTGCTCAGCAAAAATTGCTCGATGTTTCAAAATTGACCAATCTCGGGTGGAAAGCCGGAACAACTCTAACTGAAGGACTCAGACTGACTTACAAGTGGTACCTTGATCAATCGTAACTTTTCAATAAGTCCTGACAAATCATATTTTGCGACTATATACTGGATTCCCGCGAAGGCGGGAATCCAGATCCTAAGGAACGGGAGATAAATGAGTTGATAGCCCATGACCGCCCACAAGCATCATAATATACATTCACTCGTACCCCGCCTCTTTAAGGACCAAAAATTAATTTTTCTTTTCAGTATATTTATGGGTGCTGCCGCCACTGGAATTTTCTATAGCAG
>JAYEFH010000404.1:0-6639 GCA_034658555.1 Thermodesulfobacteriota bacterium
CCTTAAGAAGCGCCGTTTTTTCAGAACTCGATGCAGATACGGTTTATGCCGGAGGAAAGACCGGTGTATGGATTAGCCGGAACGGGGGCGTGACTTTCAGCAGGTTAGACGATGGGTTTCCGAATAATCCTTATGATATGGACACCCTTTCTCTCCTGCTGGTGGAAAATGAAACAGGGGGCCGGCTTTTGGCAGGCACCCGTTCAGGACTCTATCTCTGTAGTCTGGATAAAGGAAAATGGAGAGAAGCAGGCAGGGAAGTTTTTCATGGAAAAATGATTGTGAGACTGCTTCAGGCCGGAGACAGGACCCTCGCTTTCACCGACTCGGCTTGCTATGAGGCCGGTGTATGGCATGAAGAACCTTTATTCCGTCCTGTGGTTCTTGGAACCGCTTTTGGCTTCAATTCCCGGATTCCCATGTTCAGGTTCCTTCTTAAGCTTCATGATGGCTCCCTGTTTGGCCTTCCTGGAAGGCTGGTTGTCGATGCTGCCGGAATTGTCCTGGTTTTTCTAACTGTTTCAGCCATTTATATCTGGTATGTTCCCTGGAGCAGAAAAAAGAGATTCAAATTCGTGAGGGGTACCAATTCCTTATTTAAGTTTTTTTACAAATATCATAACAAAATCGGTATCTATGCCGCTTTTTTCTTGGCGCTCATTGCCCTTACCGGCATGTTTGTGCGACCGCCGCTTCTTATTGCAATAGCCTCCAAGTCAGTGCCGTCTTCCTGCTATCCGGCCTCTGATTTGGAAAATCCATGGAAGGGAAAGATCAGGAATGCCGTTTATAATTCCATTGACAAGACTCTGATAGTGGCAACAAACGATGGTTTCTTCCAAGGGCCGGCGGATTTTTCAATGCCATTCAAAAAGATAAAAGCGCGGTTTCCTGTTCACGGTATGGGAGTTACTGTTTTTGAACACCTTCATAATGACAACAGTTTACTTATAGGATCCTTCAGCGGGATCTATATCTGGGACAAGACAGGCAACCGGGTTTTTGATGTAAACGGAAACCCTTTAAGAAGAAGCGGAAGAAAATTTTCAACAAGCGGCAACATGGTATCGGGAATAGTGATCAGAAGGGGAATTCCTCTTTTCTGGATGGACTACCGCAGGGGGATTATGCCTTTTAAGGCGGCTGGAAAATTGAACTTTGAAATGCCGTCCCGGATTGCCGTTGATGGCCGCATGTCTTTGTGGCACACCCTTTTTGAACTTCACAACGGAAGAATGTTTGAGCCAATTATGGGAAAATATACGTGGCTAATAGTTCCCCTTGGAGGATTTTTTCTCCTGATAACGGTTCTGACCGGCACTTACGACTGGTTTCAACGGAATCAAGGCCGTAGAGCATTCCGTGAATAAGCAGGTTTTCGTAAACGGTGAGCTCCCTGTCCAGATTGACTTCCTGGGGAACTACGGCGATTATTTTCCGTATCTCCTGCTGATTATTTCGTATATCCATGCCGTCAATCAGGATTTTGCCTGAAAAGGGTCTGGACAGTGCTGAAAGCATCTTAACAATAGTGGTTTTACCCGCACCGTTTGGTCTCAGAAAACCGAATACTTCTCCTTTTTGAACATGGAAGTTTATATTATCAACAGAGATCAGCGCGCTGAATTTTTTTGTGAGGTTTTTGACTGTGATCATAATTATATGGATTTTCAGATTCAAGACGTTCATGGACCTTTTCCGCAAAGGTCCATGCCTCTTTTTTGTCCATTATGGTTTTATACGGTATAGGAACCTCTTTTCCGTGGAGCCTCCCGTAGAATTTTTTTAAGCCTTTCGTGTCTTTTTCGTCCAGCTTGTCAGGGTTGATCTCACCACCAAGAACTCCTGCGAATATCGGCGGTTCCGGCAGGCTTTCCATGAAGGGCAGGATGTAATTCCAGCCGCCGTGGACCCTGCCCCTGACAAATACGCCTTTTGTGTCCAAGGCCACGCCGAAGACAACAGTATTTTTGCCCTTGAGTGCGTCATAAAAGGTCTCGGCGTATTTTTTAAGCGAGGGAAGGACGGTATGCCTGTAAATACCCGATCCCATAATTATCATATCAAAATCCGAAGGATCGGGCATGTTTTCGGCTACTTCTATGCGGCATCTGTTTCCTTTGCCGAGCCTTTCGGCAATCCATTTGCTTATTTCCATGGTCGATCCATATTTGCTGCTACATACAATGAGTATTTTCATTTACATATCTCCTTTGAGCCGCTTGCAGCTTTTTTTATCATGACCTCTCAGCCCTTTTTTTGCAGGCTCAGCCGGGAGCGGCGTTTTCCCAAGATCCGGACGTATCCTGGGAAAAACCGACACAATAGCCGACAGATTCGTGTTTATGGAAAGTATCCGGGCCTGGTTTTCCGGCGAAGACCTTCTTGAATTTTTCAACAAGCGGTTTTACCGAAAGGGCCAGCAACACCATGGCTCCGGATACCTGAAGCCAGAATGGCATAATCTTCCCTGTTTGACCTACCACAGCCGCGGCTGAAAGTCCAAAACCCAGGTAAATTCGGTCCAGAATTAGTACGCAAAGCACGGCAAAAACTGCCAGACTGACCAGATAAATGGAAGCAGCTCTTTCCCCCAGAATTTTTGTAATAACGAAAAGCGACGTGATGTTGGTCGCAGGCCCTGTCAACAAAAAGACCAGGGCTCCAGCATTTCATCTATCTTCCGTTTCCTATCTTTCACTGGAATATCCCCGGCAGATATCTCCAGTTCCGACTTCACAGTTTTCATGTGGAGCTGGTGATCGGTGTTTTGGAGAACCACGCTTGACCGCCTGAGCAGTTCAGCGGGACTTACCGGTTTCCCGTCCAGAAAAATCCGGCCCGACTGCATTTTTATGAGTCCTGTAAGGAGCCTGGCAAAGGTAGTCTTGCCAGCTCCGTTTCTGCCTGTAACAGCTACCACTTTCCCCAGGGGAAGGAAAGTGGTAACTGATTGGAAAATAGGCGGCTTTCCTTAGAAAGGGACACTACGGAGGCAAGGGCCACCTTCTGCTTTTCACCCTCGGAGAGATCGAAAATTTCCGAATCTTTCAGGCCCTCAAGTGAGAATTTATCCATCATCCGGCTGAGAATTTCCGCCATACGCTCATGCTTTGTTCCGCGGCATTCTATGGGCGAATACCAGCTCATCCGCCACTTTCAGGGCGAAAAACTGGTATTCCGGGTCCTGAAACAGCGTCCCCACATGTTTTGATATGTCATTGATATTTCTCGTCGCGTTGTCGATGTTGTTTACATGGACGCTGCCCATAAAGCTGCCCTTGTAATAACAAGGGGCCAGGCCGTTAATCAGTCTGATGAGAGTGGATTTCCCGCAGCCGCTGGGGCCGGTGCAGAGAACCGTCTCGCCTCGTCTGATATGTTGAGTTACGGATTCCAGCGCGTTTTTGTAAGGTAAGGGATGCCGGATTGATCTTGTAACCCCGTATTTTCAGGACCTCGGTTACCTGTTTTATGTCGTTAATAAAGCTCGGGATAAAACGGATCATGACCACTGCCGGCAGATAAAGGAAAAGGGGAAGCCGCAGGGATTTCAGGGCGGTGGCAACTACGTTCTTGCCGATTGGGGAGACGGGATTCATGCCGCCTCCGGCGATGGCGATGAGCATTGTGGAAATCTTTATGAGCGCGGCGAAGGTGCCTATGGTGATAAATTCCCATGGCTGCCAGTAGCGTTTTTTTCGGTTTTCTGAAACCATTTTACTGCCCGGACATATCACTAAAAGAACATTCTCAAGCTTCCATAGAAGAACCTTCCCCTCTCCTCGTAGTCAAAGGCATCAGATTTATCTGCGAGCCGTTCGTTGCCGATATTGGTCTCCACACCCTTGGTCCTTGCCTTTTCTATGTTGTCGGCAATGTATTCGCACCGGTCCGGATACCTGCATGCGGGGTCGAGTTTCCGCCATTCGATCATGTTATCAATCTCGATATTAAAAAAAATATACAAATATTCTAAAGTACCATAGCGCCGGGACGTCCCTTTTCTTTCTTTGCCAACAGAAAGTAGTCAATTAATGCCTGAGCCAGGTTCACATTCCAGAATTCTCCTGCAATGGTAAGCTCCATCCAGCCATCTCCGGGCAGACGGACAATCCTTGTTTTTTTCCACTGTTCCAGGATGGGACTGAAAATTTTCTCAAGGTCAGTATTGTGTTCTTTTCCAAGACGCGCAAAATTCACGGCGCCTTCTTCAAGTTGCCCCACAAGATTTATGAAAAGGGAAGTGTCATCCGGAAGCCTTATTGCCGTTGCCACGGGTTTTCCTCCGGCATTTACGCGTTGGTAATAGGTCTTGAGGTCCCCCTCCTGAAAAAAGTAGTGGCCGTGAAGCCTGCCTCCGGCGCCTGAACCCAGTGGAATGCATAGGGCTCCATATCTGGTGTAAGAGTTATACCGGTTACGCTCCCCTGTGGTCCTTCCCCAGTGGCACATGGAAAGACGGCGCCATCTGGCATTAATCATCATTTCTCTTCCCATGGCGAACATATCGGCCTGGGTCGGTATGTCGGCCGCTGGAGCCATCTTGCCATCCTCTATGGCCTTACTTAATGCTCCTCCCTTGAAGATGTTCAATTGATAAAGGTCCGCTCCATCCAGATTTGTCTCTTCCATCAAAGTCCTTAAATCTTCTTTCCATATCTCCATGGTCTGCTCTGGAAAACCGTAAATCAGGTCGATAATCACGGCTCCCTGGTCCAGCGAGCAGAGTTGTCGGAGTATTTCGAGGACTTTGCTCCGCTCCTCAATGCGTCCCATCTGTTGCCTGATCTTGGTGTTAAAGGTCTGCACGCCAATAGAAAAACGGTTGGCTCCGCCTTCTACACAAGCCTCCATCTTTTCGAGTCCGAAGTTATGCACCCTTCCTTCGACCGTAATTTCACAGTCGTTTGAAAGGGGCAGCATGCATGCAATGCCCTTAAGGAGCCGTTTCAGATCATCCGGCTCCAGGGCAGTGGGGGTGCCGCCTCCCAGATAGACGGCATGGATGGGGTGGCTTGTAACTGCCGGACGCTCGGATGTCAGTTTTATTTCTTCAAGGATGGCGTCAATATAACGGACGCTTTCATCTTTTCTGAAGGGGTTCATGTAAAAGCCGCAGAAACGGCACCTTCCTTCACAAAAGGGAATGTGGATATAGGCAGTACGTTTTGAGGATCTGTCGGGTTTGTTGGAAAGGGCCTGCCATGTTGGAAGCGCCTCTTCAGCGGGCAGCGGGTCGCCGCCTGCACCGGCATGCACTGCGCTTTTCCGGTCAAAGGCGTGCCGCAAGGGGTCAACGCCTTCCCTGGCAAAAAAACGTCTTTGATCTTCAGGAGTAAGCACCGAGGTTTTTCTGTCAAGCTCGCCTTGGTTGATTGCCGGCCCGCCCTGGCGGTTTCCCATCATTTTTCCTTTTGCTTGTTTAATAAGCTCCGGGGTTATGGTTCCCTGCCCCTTGGTGCGGGCATAGGCCTCAACCCCTTTTTTGGCCATGGGCCTTACAAAAGGCGGCACTGCCTCAAATGCCTTTTTTGCTTCCTCTGTCCACTCCATCGGCATTGCCTCCTAATGGTCTTTTTTGGGCCGGTTGGTGATACCTGTTGTTTTATCCACCCGGATTCGCAGCAGAGGAAGCGGTCTTTTTCCGTCCTGGTACCTGGCCTTGTATTTGTCGTAGGCAGCGGGCGGGAGACTGAGTTGTTTTACAAGGGCGTCCCATGCGTTGTTAATATCAGCCTGATCTGTAAGTTCCTCAAAAGCAGCGTTGCCGAAACAGAAAATAGCCCGGTAGGATTTGCACTGACGGGCGCTGTCGCAGACCTTGAAGCAGATATTGGGATTTACGGCAAGGCACTTGGCGGTCATACCCCGGGGGTGCACCAGACCACAGATGTCTTCGCCTTGCAGGGAATAGCTGAATTCTATATGGCATACGGATTCCCATTAGGGCCGGTCATGCAAAGGATGCCCCAGCCGAACTCCCTGATTAGGTTGATTATGTCTGTTTTCGGCATTTTCCTCACGGTTTTCTCCTGCGCAGGAATGTAATATCCGCATTCTATAACATTATCGCTTTTAAATTGCAATAACGACGGCCCTTTGCAAAATTCAATAACCGGATAGTGTATGAATTTCCGTTAGTTAGACAGGATGAACAGGATTGTCAGGATAAATAACAATAGTGTAAATCCTGTTTATCCTGTTTAAAAGAGTCCTGCAGCAGGCCCTAAGGATGGGCAAGCATTCTCCCATCTTCTTGACAAGCAGGTTATTGCTGCTATAAATGCGCCTGATTTGCGATAATTTTTATGTCAATTTTACCAACCAGAACCGGGGATTGATTTAAATTCTCATGCATAAAGAAGGAAGGAGAACTGAAATTAAATGAAGCAATTTAAATTGGTACTGTACTTGTTTGCATTGATTTTTGCCTTTATTCCTGCGGCGCAGGCGGAGGAAAAACAGACTCAAAAGCAAGCAGTGGAAATAGAAAACATGGTCGTTACCGCCACAATGACGGAGAAAGAGATAGAAAAGGCCCCGGGTTCTATTGAAGTGATAACCTCACAAGAAATAGAAGAAATAGATGCCCAAACCGTAGCAGACGCGTTGGAAACGGCCACAGGTCTTATCGTT